>JAOPUY010000146.1 GCA_025963265.1 Frankiales bacterium
CCATGAGTGAAAACTACCTGCCGACGGACCGATCAGCCGCGCGGACGGTTAACGTGGAGGGCTATGAGCACCGCCGCGGAGCTGGGCCGAGCGTGCGACGTCGCGCTGGTGTGGGGGCGCGACTACCTGCGCTATGACTTCGGCGAGCACCCGATGACGCCCATCCGCCTTGATGTGACCGTGCTGCTCGCGCGCGAGCTCGGGGTGCTCGACCGTTTGCGCATCGTCGAGCCGGTCGCGGCGACCGAGGCCGACCTGCGCGCGGTGCACTCACCGGAGTACCTGGCCGCGGTCCGGGCCGCCAGCGTGGATCCCGGCTATCTCGGGCACGGCCTGGGCAGCGAGGACAACCCGGTGTTCCCGGGGATGTACGACGCGGCCGCGTTGATCGCCGGCGGCTCGCAACTGGCGGCGCTGCAGGTCTGGAACGGGCAGGCCGAGCACGCTGTGAACATCGCGGGCGGCCTGCACCACGCGATGCGCGAGTCCGCGGCCGGCTTCTGCGTCCTCAACGACGTGGTGCTGGCCATCCGAGCGCTGCTGGACGCCGGGGCCCAGCGGGTGGCCTACGTCGACATCGACGTGCACCACGGGGACGGCGTGCAGGCCGCGTTCTACTCCGACCCCCGGGTGCTGACCGTGTCCGTGCATCAAGATCCGCGCACCCTCTACCCCGGCACCGGCTTGGCGTCCGAGACCGGCGCCGGACCGGGCCAGGGGACGTCGGTGAACCTCCCGCTGCCCCCCGGGACGTCGGACGACGGCTGGTTGCGCGCGTTCAACGCGGTCGTGCCAGGGGTGGTGAGCGCCTTCAAGCCCGACATCCTGGTCACCCAGTGCGGCTGCGACACCCATCACGAGGACCCGTTGGCCGATCTGACGCTGACCATCGACGGCCAGCGCCGGGCGTATGAGCAACTGCACCAGCTGGCTCATCAGGTGGCGGGCGGAAAGTGGCTCGCCCTGGGCGGCGGCGGCTATGGGGCGCTGCGTTGCGTGCCGCGCACCTGGACCCATCTGCTGGCCGAGGCGGCGGGCCGACCGATTCCGGTCTCGACCGAGATTCCCCAGTCGTGGACGGATGATCTGCGTCGACGAGGCATCGAGGCCAAGCTGCCTACCCGCATGGGCGAGGGCCGGGAGCCGCAGCCGCACGCCTGGATGCCGGGCGGCGAGTCCTGGCTGGACCGGGCCATCTCGGCCACCCGCGACAGCAGCTACCCGCTGTTCGGTCTCGATCCCGACGATCCCAGAGACTGAGCGGGGAGCAGCCGCCGATGAGCACTGAGCCGGCCTTAGAAGACACCGAGAAGACCGAGAGCGCCGAAGACGCCGAGTTGCAGCAGAGCTACGCCTACCCGCCGCACTGGGAGGCCGACGTCGTGGTCGCCGACGGCGGCACCGTGCACATCCGTCCCATCACCCCGAACGACGCCGACGCGATCGTCGCCTTTCACGCCGCGCTGTCCGTCCGCACCCGCTATCTGCGCTACTTCTCGGCCTACCCGAAAATCCCGCCGCGCGACCTGATCAAATTCAGTCGGGTCAACCACCGTGACCGCGTCGCGCTCGCGGCCTGGCTGGACTCCGACATCATCGCGATCGGTCGCTACGAGGGGCTGTCGGAGGGCGGCAAACCAACCGGCACCGCCGAGATCGCCTTCGTCGTCGCCGACGCCCAGCAGGGTCGCGGGATCGGCTCGGTGTTGCTCGAGCATCTGGCCGAGGCGGCGCGCGAGGTGGGGATCGCCCGCTTCGAGGCGCTCGTGCTGGCCGAGAATCAGACGATGATGCGGGTGTTCCTGGACGCCGGCTATCAACCGACCCGGGAGTTTGACGGCTCGGAGGTCACGATGGAATTCGACATCGCCTCGACCACCCTCACCGAGCGGGTCATGATCGAGCGTGAGCAGCGAGCTGAATCCCGTTCGATTGAAAGGCTTTTGTTCCCGACCTCGGTCGCCGTCATCGGCGCCAGCGCGGACGACAGCAAGATCGGGCATCTGGTGTTCGACAATCTATTGCGCTCGGGTTTCACCGGCCCCATCTATCCGGTCAACCCCCATTCGCGCTCCATCAGCGGGGTGCTCGCCTACCCGTCGGTCGGCGACATCAGCGGCGACGTCGACCTCGCGGTGCTGGCCATCCCGGCCGACGGGGTGGGCGACATGGTGGCCGAGTGCAGTCGCCTCGGGGTGCGCGGGTTGGTCGTGATCTCGGCCGGCTTCGGCGAGTCCGGCGATCCGCAGGCCCGCGAAATAGGCCTGGCCGCTCAGCGCAAACTGCTGCTGGACGCCCGAGTGCACGGCATCCGGGTCGTCGGTCCGAACTGCCTCGGGGTCATCAACACCGCGCCCGCCGTCTCCCTCAACGCCTCGTTGGCGACGGTCACTCCGCTGCGCGGCAAGGCCGGTTTCTTCTGCCAATCGGGCTCACTCGGCGTCGCGGTGCTGGGCGAAGCCGCCCGCCGCGGGCTGGGCGTGTCCACCTTCGTCTCGGCCGGCAACCGGGTCGACGTCTCGGGCAATGACCTTTTGCAATATTGGGAAAGCGACCCCGAGACCGAGGTCGCGCTGCTGTACTTGGAGAGTTTCGGCAACCCGCGCAAGTTCGCGCGGCTGGCCCGCCGCTTCGCCCGGCACAAGCCCATCGTCGCCGTCAAAAGCGGCCGTGGCTCGATCGTGGCCGGGCTGCAGCACACCTCGGTCGATGTCCCCGAACACAGCGTGCAGGCCCTGTTCGAGGCCTCCGGCGTGATTCGTACCGAGACGCTGGCCGAGCTGTTCGACGTGGCCGTGCTGCTGACCACGCAGCCGTTGCCCGAGGGCGATCGGGTCGCGGTGGTCGGCCACTCGGCGGCGCTGGGCGTGCTCGTGGTCGACGCGGTGAACCAGGCCGGGATGACGGTGGCGCGGTCGGTCGACGTCGGCGCCTCGGCCCCGACCGAGGACCTGATCGCGGCGGTCGCCGAGGCGTTGGCGGCTGAGGACGTCGACTCCGTCGTCACGATCTTCGTCCCGGCGTTCGCGCGCGGGCAGGAGGTCGAGATGGCGGCCGGACTGCGCCGGACGGTGGTCGGCCAGACCAAGCCGGTGTTGTCGACCTTCCTCGGCTTCGACGGCGTGCCGGCCGAGTTGGCTGTGCCGGGCGACCACTTCCCGATGCGCGGTTCCATTCCCTCCTACTCCTCGCCCGAGCGGGCGGTCAAAGCGTTGGCCCTGGTGAACCGCTACGCCGCCTGGCGTCGCCGCGACTCCGGCCGGGTGCCCGAGTTGGGCGGCGTCGACACCCACGCGGCGAGGTTGTTCATCACCGGCGTGCTGACCGCGACTCCAGCTGGCCGCACGCTTGAGCCCGAGGAGGCGCGGACGCTGCTCGGCTACTTCGGCATCGCGCTCACGCCGGCGCGGCCGGTCGCGGACTTGGCGGCCGCGATCACCGCCGCCCGCGAGCTGGGCTGGCCGGCCGCGCTGAAGTCGGCGGCCGCGGTCCGGGTGCACCTTCGGGACGAGAACGACATGGCGGTGGCCTGGAACTCGCTCGGTTTGGAGGGCGCGGCCGCCCACGCGCCCGGCCCAGGCTGGGCCCTGGTGCAGCCGATGGTGCCGCGCGGCATCGACACCGTCCTGGAAGTGCGCGATGACCGCTCGTTCGGCTCGCTGCTGGCCTTCGGCGTCGGCGGCGTCGCGACCGAGCTGTTGGACGACCGGGCCTACGCCGTCGTCCCGCTCACCACCCTGGACGCGGCCGAGCTGATCAGCGCGCCGAAGGCGTTCCCGCTCTTGACCGGCTACGGCGGCGCGCCGGAGGCCGATCTGCCCGCGCTGACCGAGACTGCGTTGCGGCTGTCCCGGCTGGCCGACGACCTGCCCGAGGTCGTGGAGTGCCTGCTGCACGTCGTGGCCGCGTCCGAGGACGCCTACGTCCTGGCCGCTGAGGTGAAAGTCGCCCGGCCGATCGCGAGCGCGGACCTGGGCGCCCGGCGGATGACCGGGCTCTAGCTGGCGCGGCGCTTGCCGCCCCGAGCCTGCAGGTAATCGGCCACGACGTACTCGCCCAACGCGCCGGCCTTGGGCAGGAAGACCCGGCCGCCGTTGCGTCGGCCCAGCTCGTGCATGAACTCGATGAGTCGCGGGTCCTCATCGAGCATGAAGACGTTGATGGTGGCGCCGCGGCGGGTGCAGCGCTCGACCTCGGCCAGCGTGGCCGCGATCGTCTCGGCCGAGGGCGGCCAGCTGAAGTCGGAGAAGCCGTCGGGCGCCAGGTGCGCGGTCGGCTCGCCGTCGGTGATCACCAGGATCACCGGCTCGGCCCCGCGGTGCTTGTCCAGGTGCCGCCGGGCCAGCATCAGGGCGTGCTGCAGGTTGGTGCCCTGCACGGCCTGCCAGTCGTGGTTGACCAGGTCGCGCGGCGTCATCGGCCGGGCGTAGTCGGCGAAGCCGATGATCTCGATCGAATCCTGCGGGTACTTGGTGGTCACCAGGGCGTGCAGGGCCAACGCGGTGGTCTTGGCCTCGCCCCAGCTTCCGCGGAGCTCCATCGAGTAGGACATGTCCACCAACAAAGCGATGGCGGCCGAGGACCGCCGCTCGGTCTCGACCACCTCGAAGTCCTCCGGGGCGAGCCGAATCCGGCGCACACCGCCGGTAGGCCCATCGCGGCCCTCGCCGCGCAGCACCGCGTTGCGGACGGTCCGAATCACGTCCAGCGGCTGCTCGTCGCCAAAACGCCATTCCCGGCTGGCCCCGGTGATCTCGCCGGCCGCGCCGGCGTCGCGGACGTCGTGGTTGCCCCGGCGCGCCGATTCCAACGTGGCGAACACCCGGCGCAGCGCGGTGGAACCGAGCCGCCGAAGCGCCTTGGGGCTGAGCTCCATGCCGTCCCCGCCCTTGTCGAGGTAGCCCTGACGCTGCAATTCGCGCTCGATCTGGCGTAGCTGCTCGATGTCGTCGACCGCTTGACGGCCAAGCGCCCGCTCGATCAACTCGTCGTCGATGTCGGCCAAACTGGCGCCCGGGTAGTCCTGCAGCGCGAGGTCGGAGAGCTCGTCCAGGTCGGCCAGTTCGGCCAGCGCCTCGGTGGCGTCGGCGTAGCCCATCGGCTGCTCGCCGTTCATTCGCTCCCGGCCGCCCCAACGCAGATCGGGGCGCGCGCCCCGCAGGCCCGCCTGCAGGCGCGCCATCTCGCTGGCCAGCCCGGCGTCGCTCATGGCCTGATCCATCAGGTTGCCCAGTTCTTCCCGCTGCTCGGGCGTGAGCGAGTTCATCAGGCGTTCCATCGCGGCGGCCCGTCGGGCCAGTGAGTCGACGAGCTCGTCCAGGTTCTGCGGGTTATCCGGGAAGAACTGCCCGTGCTTGTCCATGAAGTTCTGGAAGTCCTCGTCGGTGTGCTCGCCGCGGGCGTCCGCGTCGAGCATGTCGTTGAGGTCCGACATCATCGCCTTGATCGCGGCCATGGCGGCCGGGTCCTGGCTGGCCAGGGCGTCGCGCATCCCCGCGAACTGGGCGTCCAGCACCTGCGCTCGCAGCAACTCAGCGATCTGGCGGTAGGCCTCGGCCGCCTCGGGCGAGCGCCACTGGTACTCGCTCAGCTCGCGCACGGCGCGGGCGGTGTCCGACGGCAGCGCGTCCAGCTCAGCCTCGGCCAGCCGCGCGCGGTCATCCGGATCGGGGAACAGCGCGCTCCGCTCGCTCTCCAAGGCCTGGTCGAGCAGCTCGCGCACCTGATCGAGGGTGCCGTCCATCCGCCCCTGGTTGCGCAACTCCCGCGCTCGCTTGCGGGCCTTTTGGCGGATGGCGTCCAGCCCGTTGCGGCCTTCGGCGCCCATCCGCATCAATCGCTGCAGCGCGTTACGGGGCGACATGCCCGCGAGCACGTCATCGCCGATCTCATCGAGCGCCTGGCGGATGTCGTAGGGCGCCTCGAGCGGATCCGGGCCGCCCTGCCAGGCGCCGTAGCGGATGCTCACGCGGTCAGGCCCCGTAGACGGTGCGGCCGTCGGCGGACTCCTTGGCCAGCCGCTTGTTCAAGTACAGCCCCTCCAGCGCGAACTCGACCGCCGCGGCCGCGATGCCGACCGTGGCCGGGCCCTCGTGCACGCTGTCTGGTTCAAGTCGTTCCAGCAGCTCCGACAGGCCCGGGATGGTCCCGAGCTGCTCGAGCAGCTCGTCGGCCGAGACGGTGTCACCGGACTGCACCAGCAAGCCGCCGTCGAACTTGGCCTGCAGCGGACGCAAGTCCAGTCCGGCCAGGCGGGCGCGGGAGGTCTCGGCGATCGCCCGTCGCAGCAGGTGGTCCAGCACCTCGAACTCGCGGCCGGAGTCGGCGTCGTCGAATTCCACCTTGCCGCGCGAGGCCGGGATGATGGCCGGCAGGTCGACGACCCGCGCGACCGCGATCACCTCGCCGCTGATCGCCGCGCGCCGAACGGCCGAGGCGGCCACGGTCTCGACCGCGGCGATGGCGAAGCGAGCCGAGACGCCCGAGCGCTGGTCGACTTGCGGGGCGTCGCGCACCCCGCGGGCGAAGCGGGCGACGACCTCGAGCAGATGCGAGGGGACCAACGGGGCGCCGTGGGCGGTGTCGTCGCCGCTCTCCGCGCCGTCCCCCCAGACCACTGCCGCCTCCTGGGCGATCAGGGCGAGCTCGTCGCTCAACTCGATCGGGTAGTGGGTGCGGATCTCGGCGCCGAAGCGGTCCTTGAGCGGGGTGATGATGCGCCCGCGGTTGGTGTAGTCCTCGGGGTTGGCGCTGGCCACCAGCAGCAAGTCCAGCGGCAGCCGCAGTTGGTAGCCCCGGACCTGGATGTCGCGCTCCTCGAGCACGTTGAGCATCGCGACCTGGATGCGCTCGGCCAGGTCGGGCAGCTCGTTGATGGCGAAGATCCCCCGGTTGGTGCGGGGGACCAGACCGTAGTGGACGGTCTCCGGGTCGCCCAGCGACCGGCCCTCGGCCACCTTGATCGGGTCGATGTCACCGATCAAGTCGCCCACGGAGGTGTCTGGCGTGGCCAGCTTCTCGCCGTAGCGCTCGCTGCGATGGCGCCAGGTGATGGGTAGCTCGTCGCCGAGCTCGGCCACCTTGCGGGACGAGGCCGGCGTGATCGGCGCGTAGGGGTGCTCGTTGAGCTCAGAGCCGGCGATGACCGGCGTCCACTCGTCGAGCAGGCCGGTCAGGGTGCGGATCAGGCGGGTCTTGCCCTGCCCGCGCTCACCGAGCAGCACGATGTCGTGCCCGGCTAGCAACGCGCGCTCGACCTCGGGCACGACGGTGTCTTCGAATCCGACGATGCCCGGCAGGGTCGGCTCGCCGGCCGCCCGCCGGGCGATCAGGTGATTGCGGATCTCGGCTTTGACTCCGCGGTGGACATGGCCAGAGGCACGCAGGTCACCTAGCGAGCTGATCCTTGGGGCTTCGCTCACCCGCTTGACGCTACGTGGGATTGACCGAATCGGCCATGGTCAGCGGCAGTGATGTCGCTAAATCACCCTGAGAGCGAACACCGACTCAGCCGGTGACTTAGCCGGTGAACGGAACCGCGTCGATCAGGGTCACCTTGAGGGTCTTTCCGCTCGGCGTCTCATAGCTCACAGTCGCGCCCTTCTTGGCCCCGGTCAGAGCCCGGCCCAGCGGCGAGGCGGCCGAGTAGACGTCGAGGCTCGTCGTCTCCGATTCCTCCCGCGAGCCGATCAGGAACTTCTCAACGTCCTCATCGCCGTCGAAGCGCACCGTCACCACCATGCCGGGCCCGGCCGCGCCGTCGGAGTTAGGAGCCTCGCCGACCTTCGCGCTGCGCAGCAGCTGCTGGAGCTGCAGGATGCGGGCCTCGGCCTTGCCCTGCTCCTCCCGGGCCGCGTGATAGCCGCCGTTCTCCTTCAGATCGCCCTCTTCGCGACGATCGTTGATCTCCTGGGCCATTGCGGGACGGTTGTCGATCATGTCCTGCAGTTCCTTGGACAGCCGGTCGAAGGCCTCCTGGGTCAACCAGGTAACTGCGGCGGCGTCGGAAGTGGTCACAGTGAAACTCCATAAGGTGCGGCGTGCCCTCAACTGGGAGCGCGCTCGAGTGGGTTCGCCCGAACAGAGCGTCGGACAGACGGTCGGAGGTGCGTCGATCGGCCAACACGCGTCAGGAGCCAGGCTCAGATCCCGCGCACGCGCTGCCTGAGCAGACAAAAGTAACACCGGAGTCGAGGGTTATGCGAAATTCGGGCGCCACTGGTCAGGGCCCGGGCCAGGATCGGGGAGAATGAGATCGTGTCGATTACGAACCCCGGCCCGGCCGAGTGGCTGCAGGGCGGCGCGGGCCAGGCCCCGCCGGTCCAACGCCTGCGGCTGCTGTGCGTCCACGCCCACCCCGATGACGAGTCGAGCAAGGGCGCGGCGACCATGGCCCGCTACGTCGACGAGGGCTTCGAGGTGCTGGTGGTCAGCTGCACCGGCGGTGAGCGCGGCGACATCCTGAATCCGGCCCTGAAAGGGCGCACGGACATCGAGGCCGACATCCCCGCCGTCCGCCGCATCGAGATGGCTCGGGCCCAGGCGGTGCTTGGCGTCGCGCACGAGTGGCTCGGCTACGTCGACTCCGGCCTGCCCGAAGGCGACCCGCTGCCGCCGCTGCCCGAGGGGTGCTTCGGCGCGCAGCCGGTGGAGATCCCGGCCGCTGACCTGGTGCGCATCGTCCGCCGGTTCCGTCCGCATGTGATGACGACCTACGACGAGAATGGCGGGTACCCGCACCCGGACCACATCATGTGCCACAAGGTGTCGGTCGCGGCCTTCGACGGAGCCGGCGACCCCGATGCCTACCCGGGCACCGGCGATCCCTGGCAGCCCCTCAAGCTCTACTACGACGTGAGCTTCACCCGCGATCGGGCCGAGGCGCTCGATGGCGCGATGAAGGGCCTCGGACTGGAATCGCCCTTCGCCGAGATGCTGGAGCGGTGGGCCGAGCGGTCCCGGGATCGACGCCCGCCCAACGTCACGACGCGGGTCTACTGCGCCGACCAATTCGACCGGCGCGATCGGGCGCTGCTCTCGCACGAGACGCAGGTGGACCCTGAGGGCTGGTTCTTCAAGGTGCCGCTGGACGTCCAGCGGCGGGTCTTTCCGTGGGAGCAGTTCGAACTGGCGCGCTCGCTGGTGGACACTGAGCTTCCGGAGGATGATTTGTTCGCCGGGATCCGCGAGAGGGTGGTGGCCGAATGAGCCCAACGCTCCTAGCTGGCGCGCAGTTGCTGGCCGACGCCGACAGCGACGACAAGGGCCGGGGCAGCCCGGTCGGATTGTTCGTCGTGCTCATCCTGTGCATCGCGGTCTACTTCCTGTGGAAGTCGCTCAATCGCCACATCCGCAAGCTGCCCGAGTCCTTCGACCCGCCGGTTCCCCCGGATGCGGAGTTCACCTCGGCCGGCGTGACGACGGCCGGGCACAAGCCCAAGCCGGCCGCCGCCCCGACTGAGGCCGCCGACCCCGCCGATCCGCCGGCCTGAGCCCGTCCGCTCGATCCGGGCCGCCTGATTGGCCCAGCTGATCCGCGGCCTGACCCGGTCGAGGGCTTGACCCGGTCGGGCTGATCCGGTCGACTTCAGGAATTCGGGTCCGGGCGCGCTCGGTTGGCCTTTACCGAGGAGCGCTGCTTCTTGGAGTCGAGCCGACGTTGTCGCGCCGCCCGGGAGGGCCGGGTCGCGCGCCGCAGCGGCGGGGGCGGCTCAAGGGCCTCCCGCAGGTAGTTGACGAGCCGGGCCCGCGCCGCGACCCGATTCTGGGTCTGCGAGCGTTGTTCGGCGGCGACGATGCTGAGCACGCCGTCGGTCAGCCGGCCGGCGAGCGCCGTCAGCGCTCGATCCCGCTTCCGTGGGGTGAGCTCCGTGGAGTGCGCGACGTCGAACCGCAGCTCGACCCGGCTGTCGGTGGTGTTGACCGACTGGCCGCCCGGGCCCGAGGAGCGGCTGAAGCGCTCGCTCAGTTCGGCGTTCGGGATGACCAGGCCGGCGGCCAGACCGGGCGCGCTCGCGATCACCAGGTCGCCGGAGGAGCGAATGCGATCGACGCCGGGCACGACGGGTTCGCCGGCGGCGGCCGGGCTCACGGCGTGACTGGCCTCGACTGCGCGTCGGCCATCCACTCGGTGATCTCGCCCGGCTCCCGCGGCAGCGCGCCGGACAGGTTCACCGCCGCGCCGTCGGTGACGAGGATGTCGTCCTCGATACGGATGCCGATGCCCCGCCACTCAGGGGGGACCGACAGGTCGTTGGGCTGGAAGTAGAGCCCGGGCTCCACGGTGAGGACGTAGCCGGCGGCCAGCGTGCCGTTGCGGTAGGTCTCATCCCGCGCGGCGGCGCAGTCGTGGACGTCGATGCCCAGCATGTGGCTGACTCCGTGCAGCGTGTAGCGGCGGTGCAGGCCGGCGCCGGGCGCCTCGGCGTCGAGGTTGCAGGACTCATCGGCCGTGACCGGCAGCACGCCCCAGTTGTGCAGGTAGTCGGCGAGCACCCACATCGCCGCGCGGTGGGCGGCGAGGTAGTCCGCGCCCGACTTCACCTCGGCGATGCCGGCCTGCTGGGCCTCCAGCACCGCTCCGTACAGCTGACGCTGCACGGGGGTCCAGCGACCCGATACGGGCAGGGTCCGGGTCACATCGGCCGTGTACAGCGAGTCGACCTCGACGCCCATGTCGGCCAGCAGCAATTGGCCCTCGGCGAGGTCGCCGTTGTTGCGCCACCAGTGCAGGGTGGTCGCGTGCGAGCCGGCGCCCACGATGGAGGTGTAGCCGACCTCGTTGCCTTCCTGCCGCGCGCGCCGCCAGAAGGTGCCTTCCAGCCAGCGCTCGCCGCGTCGTCCGCCCGCGGCCAGCACCCGGGGGAGCTCGGCCACCACGTCGGAGAAGCCACGGATCGTCGCGTCGCACGCGCTCTGCAACTGGCTGATCTCCCAGCCGTCCTTGACCAGTCGCAGCTCGTCGATGACCTGGGCCAGCCGCGCGTTGTCCGCGTCCTCGCCGCGTCCGGCCAGTTGGGAGTCCAGCGCCGGGTCGGCGCCAGGCAGGTGCGCGACCCGGCCGGCGCGGACCGTCTCCAACGCCCGGGGCAGCTCGGACAAGGGCCGGACGGACAGGCCGAGCACGTCCTGCGTCTCGGCCGTCGTCGGGACGTTGCCGACCCACAGGGCCCCGTGGCTGCGGTTGGTGAAGTAGCCGACCTGGCCGGCGCCCGCGTATTCACGGATATACAGCGTCGCGGCGTGGCCGCCGGCGGCCGCCGAGCCAGCGCCACCCCGGCTGGGCGCGAGCACCAGCACCGCCCCCTCGACGGTCTCGCCGGTGAGCCAGGCGAAGGCCGAGGACGCCCGGAACTCGTAGTCGGTGTCGTTGGCCCGGGTCTTGAGAACGCCGGCCGGGACGACGAGGCTCACTCCGGTGAACTGGGCGGAGAGCGCCGCGCGGTTGCGCGCTGCGCTGTCGGCGCCACTCGATCGCGCGCCGTCGAGGTTGGCCGGGTGCGGCATCCGGGGCGCCGGCTCCCAATTCGCCGCGATGGCGGCGGCGAGGCCGCTCGGCAGCGGGATGTCGTGAGTGGTCGTTCCGTCGGCGGCCGGGTCCGGCTCGGACGTGGCCGCAGCTTCGGCGGCTACTTCGGCGGCTAAGTCGGCGGCTAAGTCGGCGGGGGGCAGCGGCGAGTCGCTCATGCCACGATTCTAGGTGCGGTGCGAGTCGTTCAGAGCTATGTCCGGGTACCCATTCGATGTGCCAAATGAAGCGGCGACCCTCATAATGACTACGTGCGGGAGGCCGACCGTCCACGGTTGCAGTTGCGTCGGCGTGTCGCATACGTCAAGCTCAGTCTCAACGTAAGGTTGATCCTTTGGGACTCTTCCTAACGTGTTAACTACCTGTGTATAGTTTCCGTTAGCCCCATTCGGGGAAGAAAGTCAGTCGGGGGTCTGACGTTCGAATCGAGAGGCCCTGTCGATGCATCACAGACGCCCCCCGCGGCACAGCGCAGCCGTCGTGACGAGGCGCACGACGTCTTTGTTCGGCCCGGCGCTGTTCGGGTCGGTCGAAATGGCGCTGCAGCCCATTGTGTCTGTCGCCAGTGGCGCTCTGGTCGCCGCCGAGGCCCTCGCGCGCTTTCCCGGAAACCTCGACACCCCGGTCGATGAGACCTTCGCGGTCGCCTATGCGGCCGGTCGCGGACCGGAGTTGGAAGCGGCCTGCTTGCGGGCCGCGCTGCGCAAGCGGTTCGAGGAGCTCGACTCCGACATCGCCATCACCGTCAACGTGAGCCCGGATGCGCTGCAGCACCCGAGCGTCCGCAGCGCACTGCGGTGCGATCTCAG
>JAOPUY010000209.1 GCA_025963265.1 Frankiales bacterium
ACCAGGTGCGACGAGCGATGGGCTCCAAGCGCAGCAGCGAGAAGATGGAGGGGCTGCGGACCCGGCTGTATGACGGCATGGAGGCCAACGGCATCGTCGGCGCGGCGGCCGACGATGTGTTCGAGAAGATCAAGGCATTCGCCGCGTTCGGCTTCGCCGAGAGCCACTCGATCAGCTTCGCGTTCCTGGTCTATGCCTCGTCCTGGTTGAAGCTCTACCACCCGGCGGCGTTCTGCGCGGCGCTGTTGAACGCCCAGCCGATGGGGTTTTACTCGCCGCAGTCGCTGGTGCACGACGCCAAGCGGCACGGCGTGGTGGTGCGAGGGCCGAGCGTGAATGAGTCGCAGGCGGCGGCCAGCGTCGAGAAGGCGCTGCCCGACGAGGGCAGTTACACCGGGCCCGGGCCGGATCAGCCCGCGGTGCGGCTGGGGCTTTCCAGCGTGCGGGCGATCGGCGACGACCTGGCCGAGCGGATCATTGCCGATCGCGTCGTCAACGGGGTGTTCACCAGCATGGCCAACCTGGCCCGGCGGATCGGCCTGAATACTAAGCAGTTAGAGGCCTTGGCCACCGCCGGCGCGTTTGAGTGCCTCGGCACCGAGCGTCGAGAGGCACTGTGGACGGCCGGAGCGGCGGCCGATTACCGGCCCGGGCAGCTGGATCTGGCCTTAGCCTCGGAGGAGCAGACGCCGCAGTTGCCGCCGATGAGCCAGACCGAGCAGCTGATGGCCGACCTCTGGGCCACCGGCATCACCCGCGACCAGTACCCGACGGCGCTGATCCGCGATCGGTTGACCGGGCTTGGCGTCACTCCAAGTAATCAATTACGGCATTTGTCAGACCGCACCCGAGTCACCGTCGGTGGCATCGTCACCCACCGGCAACGGCCGGCGACCGCGCGAGGGGTCACCTTCATCAACCTCGAGGACGAGTTCGGGATGGTCAACGTGATCTGCGACCCGACGGTCTGGCAACGGCACCGCCGAGTGGCCCGAGAGGCGGGAGGCCTTCTGATCAGGGGAATGCTGGAACGGGCCGACGGAGTAGTGAACGTGTCCGCCGAGCGAATCGAGAAGCTGGAGCTGGGGCTGCACACCCGCTCCCGCGACTTCCGTTGACCTGATCCGAGCCGATCTGAGCGGATTCATCCCACGAGCCGTGAGAATTTGTTGCTCACCTCGATTTCACATGATTACACTGCGTTATCGGGTGTCGTGCAGTCAACCTCAAGGACGAGTGTGCGCCGCACCCGCTTTACGGGGCACGTGCAGAGGGATCCAGGGGAGACCTGATGTCGTCTGAACTTGACTATGCGCTAGCCGATTCGGCGACTGGTCCGAGCGATTCGGACGATCCAGCGGTCGGTTACGAGCCGCGGCACACGGCGGTCGCTCAACCGCCGCCCCCCGGCAATTCCTCAGGTTTGACGCAGACAGCCGATAGACACTATGGATGGCGGCTGCGTCCCCCACTCGTTCCCCCACCTGTGGAGCGCGGATCCATCCCGGAGGAAGACCTACTACCCGGAGAAGCCATGGATCCCGCCTTACGCACCATCGTGGCGGCTCTGCGCACCCGCGGCACTGAGCAAGCCATGCTGGACCGCGCCATTGAATCTTCAAAGATCAGTGGAAAGCCGCTACGCGAGGTGCTGGTCGATGATCAGCTGATCACCGACTTCCAGCTCGCCTGCGCCACCGCCGATGCCTATGGCGTTGAGGCCGCCGAGCTCTCCAGCTTCCCCATCGACCCGTCGGCCATGACCAAGCTGCCGCTCACGCTCGCGCGCCGACACCGGATGCTGCCGATCGCCATCGATGCGACCACCATCACTGTCGCCCTGGCCGATCCCGGCAATGTGCTGGCCCTGGACGACATTCGCGCCGCCACTGGCATGACGGTCAAACCGATCGTGGTGACGCCGGACGATCTGAACCGCCTGCTAGATCGCTACACCCGCGAGAGCACCGACCTCGATGAGGCCGCCGCGCAATTGGTGGCCGAGGACACGAGCTCCGGCTTCGACGCCAACGCAGCAGCCAGCGAGGACGCGCCCGTCGTTCGCTTCGTGAACTCGCTTCTAGAACGGGCGATCACCAGCCGCGCCTCGGATATCCACCTAGAGCCGAGCGAGTTCGACCTCAAGATCCGCCTGCGTATCGACGGCGTGCTGCACGAGGTCGACGCAGTGCCCCGGGCCATCCAGTCCGCCTTGATCTCGCGACTGAAAATTCTCTCCGGCCTCGACATCACCGAGCGTCGAGTGCCGCAAAACGGTCGCATCACCCGCGACTTAGGCGGCCGCAGCGTCGACCTGCGAACCGCGACCCTGCCCACCGTGTGGGGTGAAAAAGTGGTCCTGCGGGTGCTCGACACCGGCGGCATCGACCTCAACCTGCGCAAGCTCGGCTTCACCGACTTCAACTACGAGCGCTTCTCGAATAGCTTTTCCAAGCCGCACGGCATGCTGCTGGTCACCGGACCGACGGGGTCGGGAAAATCGACCACGCTCTACGCGACATTGGGCGAGATCGCTAAGCCGCAGGTCAACGTGATCACCGTCGAGGATCCGGTCGAGTACCGCATGGACGGCATCAACCAGGTACAGGTCAATCCGAAAGCCGGGCTGACCTTCGCCGCCGTGCTGCCCGCCATCCTCCGATCGGACCCGGACATCGTGCTTATTGGTGAGATCCGGGACGCTCAGACCGCGCAGTTGGCGGTCGAGGCCGCACTCACCGGCCACCTCGTCCTGTCGACCTTGCACACCAACGACGCCCCGAGCGCCCTGCCCCGGTTGATCGAGATGGGCATCGAGCCCTTCTTGGTCGGCTCCTCGCTAGATGCCGTGCTCGCCCAGCGCCTGTCACGGCGGTTGTGCGAGTGGTGCAAGGAGGCCTACGAGCCGACCGAGGAAGAGCTCGTCGGCATCATCTGGAATTTCGAGTCAATGGCCGGTCCAGCCAAGCTCTGGAAGGCCGTCGGCTGCCGCTCTTGCGCCGACACCGGCTACCGCGGACGCCTCGCGGTCAACGAGGTCATGCCCGTGTCAGAGGAGATCGAGAGACTTGCCGTCGCCCATGCGTCGGCCAGCGAAATCAAGAAGGTCGCCGT
>JAOPUY010000226.1 GCA_025963265.1 Frankiales bacterium
GGCCTGAAGTTCTTCAACTGGATCGGCACCATGTGGAAGGGTCAGATCACCTTCCTGACACCGATGCTGTGGGCGAACGGGTTCCTGGTCACCTTCCTGTTCGGGGGTCTGACCGGGATCATCCTGGCGTCGCCGTCATTGGACTTCCACGTCAGCGACACCTATTTCGTGGTGGCCCACTTCCACTACGTGCTGTTCGGCACCATCGTGTTCGCCGCCTACTCCGGGGTGTACTTCTGGTTCCCCAAGTTCACCGGCCGCTACATGAACGAAGGCATGGGCAAGCTGCACTTCTGGCTGACCTTCTTCGGCTTCCACCTGACCTTCCTGGTCCAGCACTGGCTGGGCAACGAGGGCATGCCCCGCCGCTACGCCGACTACTTACCGGGGGACGGCTTCACGACGTTGAACACCATCTCGACCGTCGGCTCGTTCATCCGGGGCGCCTCGATGCTGCCGTTCCTCTACAACGTCTACAAGTCCTACCGGTACGGCGAGGTGGCCACTCAAGACGACCCGTGGGGCCACGCCAACTCCCTCGAGTGGGCCACGTCCTGCCCGCCGCCGCGGCACAACTTCACCTCGATGCCGCGCATCCGGTCCGAGCGCCCCGCGTTCGAGGCGCACTACCCACACCTCATCCAACGGCTGGAGGAGGAGGCGCACGCCGACAAGCGCCACCGCGTCCTCGAGCCAGTCGGGGCTGCCGTAGTCGGCGGCAACGGCGACCGCCAGGGTCAACGCGACACCGATCCGGGCCTCTGAGTCTCACGATCTGCCGCGGGTAGGGCTAGCCCGGTTTCACTTGGCCAGCCCTACCGCGCAGGACGCAGCTATGAACCCCATCAGCGTGCTCGTCACCGTCACCGGGCGAGATCGGCCCGGCGTGACGGCGGCCGTCTTCTCCTCCTTCGCCGCCCACGACGTGGACGTGGTGGACGTCGAGCAGGTCGTCATCCGCGATCGCCTCATCCTCGGCGTGGATCTGGAGCTGCGGGGCGACCCAGGCTCGCTGCGGCACTCCATCGACACCGCCTGCGCCGCCCTCGGGCTGGAGCGCGAGATCACCGTGACCGAGCCGAACGAGGCTGAAATCGAAGCGGCCGAGGCCGCGGCCGAAGCCGAAGCGGCGGCCGAAGCGGCGGCCGACGTCGAAGTGCAGGCGGCTCACGGCGGCCCGGCGGACCCGGTCGCGCGAAGCCGGCCGAAGCAGCACGTCATCGTCATCGGCAACCCGCTGCGACCGGGCGCGATCGCCCACATCACCCAGCGGATCGCCGACCTCGGCGGCAACATCGAGTCCGTCACCCAGCTCTCGACGTATCCGGTCTCCAGCCTGGAGATGATCGTCGCCGGCGCCGAGGAGCAGCCCTTGCGCGGCGCGCTGGTGCGCGCGGCTAGCGACACCGGCCTGGACGTCGCGGTGGAGCGCTCCGGTCTGGCCCGGCGGGCCAAGCGGCTGGTCGTGCTCGACGTCGACTCGACCCTGGTGCAGGGGGAGGGCATCGACGAGTTAGCCAAGCTGGCCGGGGTCGCCGACCAGGTGCGGGAGATCACCCGCGCGGCCATGGCCGGCGAACTCGATTTCGCGCAGTCGCTGACTTCCCGGGTGGCGCTGTTCGCCGGCCTGCCGGTCTCGGCCGTGCACACCGTCCGCGACGCCATGAAACTCACGCCGGGGGCGAGCACGCTGGTCCGCACCCTGAAGCGGCTGGGGTACGCGGTCGGACTGGTCTCGGGCGGCTTCACCGTCATGACCGATCGCTTCGTCACCGAGCTAGATCTGGACTTCTCGGCCGCCAACGAGCTCGAGGTGGCCGATGGCACGGTCACCGGCCGCGTGCTCGGCCCGATTCTGGATCGAGCGGGCAAGGCGGCGGCGCTGAGTCGGTTCGCCGAGCAGTTCGGCGTTCCGCTGGCCCAGACGGTGGCCATCGGCGACGGCGCGAACGACATCGACATGCTGCGCACGGCCGGGCTCGGCATCGCGTTCAACGGCAAGGCCGCCGTCCGGGAGAGCGCCGAGGTCACCGTCAACCAGCCGTTCCTGGACGCGGTGCTGTACGTGCTGGGCATCTCGCGCTTGGAGATCGAGGCGGCCGACGTCGAGGACGCCAGCGCGGACGGGAACGGCAGCGCCAACGAGGACGGCGGCGAGGACGGGGAAGGCGGTCAGGAGATGGTGACGGCCAAGCCCGGGTCCCCGTCCGACAGCTTGAGCGCCTCCCAGGGCAGCGCCTCGATCGCCGCTCGGTGATGGGCCCGGCTCTCGGCCAGGCTGGGCAGGCTCAGCGGCTTCCCGCCGAGCATCAGCGGCACGGTCAGGCGTCGATCGCCGCCCTCTGACCACCCTGGCCGCCCGTTCGGCCCGGCCCCGTCCGCTTGGCCCCCGTCGGCTTGGCCCCCGTCCGGCCCGATCGTGACCAGCTCGGCGATCGCTGTGCCGGAGGCTCGGTGCCGGCGGACCGCCGACTTGCGGCCGCCTCGGCTGGCCTTGTGCTCGCTCCGTTTGGCCACCGGCCGGCCGTCCACCTCGACCAGCTTGTAGACCAGCCCGGCGGTGGGCGCTCCCGACCCGACGACCACGGAGGTGCCGACGCCGTAGATGTCCACCGGCTCGGCCGCCAGTCCAGCGATCGAGTACTCGTCCATGTCGCCGGAGACGACGATCTTGGTC
>JAOPUY010000253.1 GCA_025963265.1 Frankiales bacterium
GGCGCCAGGCGATCGGTGACCACGACGTCAGCCTCGAACAGCAGCCGCCGGCCCCGCACGGTGATCAGCTCCGGGTCGCCCGGGCCGCCGCCGATCAGCGCCACTCGGCCGACCCCGGCCCGCCGGCTGGGCCGAGCGTCCCATTCCCCGGCCTCGATGGCGACCGCGATCAGATTGCGCAAGGCCACCGCGCGCCGCGGGTCGTCGCCGGCGTTCACCGAGACCGTCAGCTCGCCGCTATTGAGCACGGCCGGCACTCGGGCGCTGCCGCCCGCGGCCAGATCGGCCCGCACGCAGAACAACCGGCGGCGGCTGGCCTCCAGGGCCACTGCCTCGTTGACCGCTGGGTCATCGGTCGCGGCCACGGCCAGCCAGGCCTCGGCCAGGTCGCCGTCGAGATAGCCCCGCTGGACCCGTGCCAACGACAGCCCCTCAAAGCCCGCGACGAAGTCGGGGGCGATGACCTCGACGGCCGCGCCCGCTTCGAGCAGGCTGTTCGCCCGCCGCAACGCGACCGCGCCGCCGCCCACGATGACGACCCGGCGGGCGGTCAGATCGAGCAGTAACGGGAAGCCGGGCGTCCGCCCCACCTCGCCGCTCAGCGGACGAGACCGGCGGCCACAGTCGCTCCGCTGCTCGTTTCAACCAGCAAGAAGGCGCCGGTGGACCGGTTCAACCGGTAGGGGTCGACGATGATTGGCTCGGCCAACCGGATCCGGGCCGAGCCGATGTCGTTCAGCGACAGCGAGGTCGCTGGCCGATCGGTGACGGTGGCGATGTCCAACTTCGACTCGACGGCGTCGACCACGGCCAGCACATCCCGGGTGGTGTGGCGCAACTGATACCGCGCGCCGGCCACCAGCGGTTGCTCGGCCAGCCAGCAGAGCGTCGCGGTCAGCTCCCGAGTGACGATGGGGGCCGGATCGCCGGCGACCACGATCAAATCCCCGCGCGAAACGTCGACGTCGTCGGCCAGCCGGATGGTCACCGAGCGGCCGGCGTCGGCTGCGGACAACTCGCCGCTGGGAGTGTCGATCGCGGCGACGACGGAGAACCGGCCCGACGGCAGCACCTGCACCTTGTCGCCGCGCGTGAGCACGCCGGCCTCGACCCGCCCGGCGTAGCCGCGGTAGTCGGGATAGTCCGCCGTCTGCGGGCGAATCACCATCTGGACCGGGAAGCGGGCCGGCAGATCGGGGTTCTTGGCCGGCTCGACCGACTCCAAGAACGCCAACAGCGGATCGCCGCCGTACCACGGCATCGCGGCCGAGGCCTCGACCACGTTGTCGCCGTTGAGGGCGGCCACCGGGATCGGCGTGAAGTGCGGCACGTCCAGCGTCTTCGCCGCCGATGCGAAGTCGGTGACGATGTCGTCGAAAACCCGCTCGGAGAAGTCGACGAGATCCATCTTGTTCACCGCGAGGACGATCTCGGAGACGCGCAGCAACGAGACGACGGCCAGATGCCGCTTGGTCTGCTCGACCACACCGGTGCGGGCATCGACCAGGATCACCGCGACGTCAGCCGTCGAGGCCCCGGTGACGGTGTTGCGGGTGTACTGAACATGCCCGGGAGTGTCAGCCAGGATGAAGCTCCGCCGGCTCGTCGCGAAATATCGGTAGGCGACGTCGATGGTGATGCCCTGTTCCCGCTCGGCCCGCAGGCCGTCGACCAGCAGGGCCAAATCGGTCCCGACGTAGCCGCGCCGCTCCGAGGCGACCTCGGCCGCGACGAGTTGATCGGCCAGCACGGCCTTGGCGTCATGCAGCAGCCGACCGACGAGGGTCGACTTGCCGTCGTCAACCGAACCGGCCGTGACGACCCTCAGTAGTTCACCCGGCATTAGAAATAACCTTGTCGCTTTCGGTCTTCCATCGCGGCCTCGCTGGCGCGGTCATCGGCGCGGGTCGCGCCCCGCTCGGAGATGGTGCTGGCCGCCGTCTCGATGACGATGTCGGCCACGGTGGCGGCGGTTGAGGCCACCGCGCCGGTGCAGGTCGTGTCGCCGACGGTGCGGTAGCGGACGGTCTCAGTCCGGGGCGTCTCACCCGCGCGCGGCGGGGTGAACTCGGTGATGGCCAGCAGCATCCCGTCGCGGTCGACGACCTCGCGCTCGTGGGCGAAGTAGATGCCGGGCACCTCGATGCCCTCCCGCTCGATGTAGGCCCAGATGTCGAGTTCAGTCCAGTTGGACAAGGGGAAAATGCGCACGTGCTCCCCCGGCCGGTGACGGCCGTTGTACAAGTCCCACAGCTCGGGCCGCTTGTTGCGCGGGTCCCACTGGCCGAAGTCGTCGCGCACGGAGAAGACGCGCTCCTTGGCCCGGGCCTTCTCCTCGTCGCGACGAGCCCCACCGAGCACCGCGTCGAACTTGTTCTCGTTGATCCCGTCGAGCAGCGGAACGGTTTGCAGCGGGTTGCGAGCCTGACCCGGCGTCTCGGTGACCCGGCCGGAGTCGATCGCGCTCTGCACGCTGGCCACGATCAGCTTCGCGTCCCACTCCGCCACCTTGCGGTCGCGGAACTCCAGGACCTCGGCGAAGTTTTGGCCGGTGTCGACGTGCATCAGCGGAAAGGGCAGGCGCGCCGGCCAGAAGGCCTTCATGGCCAGGTGGGCCATGACGATCGAGTCCTTGCCGCCGGAGAACAAGAGCACTGGACGCTCGAACTGGCCGTACACCTCGCGGATGATGTGGATCGCCTCGTCCTCGAGGTCGGTGAGCCACACGCGATCCAACTGGTCGGATCGATCAGACGGTGAGGGCAGCAAGGCAGTCACAGGAGATTCTCCTTTTCCAAAAGGGCAATCAGTTCGTCCACCGCCGAGGAGATGGAGCGTCCCGCGGTGTCGAGCACTAGTTCAGGAGCGGCCGGCGCCTCGTACTCGCCGTCGATGCCGGTCAGACCGTCCATGGCGCCCGCTCGTTGCTTGGCGTACAGGCCTTTCACGTCGCGTTCGGCGCACACCTCGACCGCCGTCGCGACGTGGACTTCGAAGAACGGCGTCTCGCGGCTGGCGTGCAACTCGCGCACCCGACCGCGGGCCTCGGCGAACGGGGAGACGACCGAGGCCAGGGCCAGCACGCCGTGGCGAGCGAGCAGCGCGGCGACCCAGCCGATCCGGGCGACATTGGCGTCGCGGTCGGCCCGGGAGTAGCCGAGTTCCGGTGATAGGACCGGGCGGACGACGTCGCCGTCGAGGATCTCCACCGCGACCTCGCGCTCGCGCAACCGCTCGGCCAAGGCGTTGGCCAGCGTGGTCTTGCCGGCGCTGGGCAAGCCGGTGAACCACACGGTGGCGCCGGTTCTCGTTTCGGTGCTGACTGTCATGCGAGCGAAGTCCTGATCCTGAAGTTCGGCCGCGCAGGTCCGCGCCCGCAGGGGGCTCACGGTCAGCGCGAGGAAAGGGGCTTGGGCGGACCGGGCCGGTGAGGCCAGCGTGTCGCCGTCAGGACATTTGACACGCCGCGCTGACGACGCGCTGCAGATCAACATGCAGGCGGGCGACCAGCGGGACGGAGAACATGAAACGAAGTCTTACACAGAAGGCCTTTCTCTCCCAAAGAGGAAGAGATTGCGGTGTCGGCCGACCGCCGGCCCGGCTGGACCGCGCGCACCCGCGGGCGACACCCTCGCGAAGTTATGGAACCATGCTGGTGTGCCTACGCTGGGCGAGTCGCTCACCACACGCCGCCACATCCACTTGGCGCGGGTGTCCGGCGCCGGTTGTTGAAGCAGCCTCCGTTGGGTGGCCGCGTTCATCACGCGGAACAGCTCCGGCACCGCACGATCACCTCGACCCCTTACTAGTTCACCACATCGCTTCACCACATCGCTTCACCACATTGCTTCACCAGATTGCTTGACCACATCGCTTCACTACATGGCGCAAACAGTCAGAGCGGACCCGATGCGGCCCTGGTTAGCCGGGGCGACATCGCGCTTTGGCTCCTCTGGAAGGGAACGGCCGCGATGGCAGCGGGAAAAGGACAGGGCCAATGGAAACTCGGCTATCGCGAGCCGCTGAATCCAAATGAGCGCAGCAAGCGGGATAACGACGGCCTGCTGGTCAAGCAGCGGATCATTGACATCTACCAGTACACGGGCTTCGACGGCATCGATCCCGGCGACCTGCGCGGCCGCTTTCGCTGGTTCGGCCTCTACACCCAGCGGGCCCAAGGCATCCCTGGCGGCCGAACCGCCATCCTGGAGCCCGAAGAGCTCGAGGACCGCTACTTCATGCTCCGCATCCGGATCGACGGCGGCCAGCTCACCTCGGCCCAGCTGAGGGTCATCGCCGAGATCGCCACCACCTACGGTCGCGACGTGGCCGATATCACTGACCGCCAAAACGTCCAGCTCCATTGGATCCGCGTCGAGGACGTCCCGACGATTTGGGACAAGCTGGAAGCAGTCGGGCTCGACACCACCGAAGCCTGCGGTGACACCCCGCGCGTCATGCTCTCCTGCCCGATGGAGGGCGTCGCGGCTGAGAACCTGCTGGACTCCAGCGAGGTGCTCCGCACGACGGTCGACCGCTACGTCGGCGACCCGGCGTTCTCCAACCTGCCGCGCAAGTTCAAGACGTCCATCTCCGGCTGCACGCAGCACTGCACCAACCACGAGATCAACGACATCGCCTTCGTCGGCGTGATCGGCCCGGACGGGACGGCCGGCTATGACCTCTGGGTCGGCGGCGGCTTGTCCACCAACCCGATGTTCGCCAAGCGGGTCGGCGTGTTCGTCCGTCCCGAGGACGTCACCGAGGTCTGGGCGGGTGTCTGCTCGATCTTCCGCGACTACGGCTATCGCCGCTCGCGCAACCACGCCCGCATCAAGTTCCTGATGGCCGACTGGGGCCCGGAGCGATTTCGCGAAGTCCTCGAGACGGAGTACCTGCAGCGCAAGCTGGCCGACGGCGTCGCGCCGGCCGCCTCACCCGCGCACCGCGATCACATCGGCCTCATCCCACAGGCGGACGGGCTGACCGCCGTCGGCGCCACCACGAAGTCCGGACGCACCAGCGGCACCGCGCTGGCCCGGGTCGCCGAGCTGGCCGCCGAGTACGGCAACGCCGGCGGCCGGGTCCGCACCAC
>JAOPUY010000266.1 GCA_025963265.1 Frankiales bacterium
GGTGAGCGAGGCTCGTTGTCGAGACCGGTCGAGACCGGTCTCGATTGGCGGCGATTTGCCAGCAAGCATGATCCGTATCACACAGCGGTGCGCCGGTGCCCGCGATTGCTCGGTCTGGATGCCGTCAAAATCAAGTTGCTTCCGGCTCCGCGTGGCTGCTTGCACCCAGGCGGGGTTAAGCGCAACGATGGCGCGTCAACATGGACATCGCTGCGTTACACAGGGTAACTGATCGTATCAGACGGTAGCTTTCTGTAACCAAATAGGCTGGCGCGCCGGGCCGGCGTCGCCGTGGCCGACGGGGGAGATACCAAAATGTCGAGCTATCCGCACCGCAACTCGCGCCGTATCCGAGCCGTCGCGGTCATCCTGGGGATGGCCCTCGCGGTACTAGGGATCACCGGCCTCACGGCCGCCGCGTCGGCCAAGACCATCTCGGGGGCCATCACCGGCGTCACCGTCGCTCCGGCCACGGTCACCACGGGCCAGCAGGTCACCACGTCGATCACCTGGCAGGTGCCGAACGGCACGAAGGCCGGCGACACCTTCACGCTGAGCCTGGACCCTAAGCTCAACCACCTGCCGGGCTCGTTCTCGATGCGCGACGCGAGCGGCAATCTGGTCGCCACCGCCGTCATCAGCACCGGGACACCGGCCGTCGTCACCTTCACCATGACCGATTACGCGGCGCACCACATCCACGTCACCGGCACCGCGTTCGTCGTCTCCAACTACAGCGCGACCACCGGAGCGCAACAGTTCGTCTACACCAGCGGAGACGGAACCTCATTCAGCGCACCGGTGACCGTGACCGCGAGCCCGCCGAACCGCGCGCACGCCAACAAGTTCGGTCTCTGGACGCGGGCCGACCAGGGACGCGAGAACCCAATCGACTTCCTGCAGTGGGTGCTCGAGACGAAGACGGGGCCCTTCGACTCAGCGGTGCTGAGCGATAACGCCCAGAGCCCGCAAACGATCGACTGCGCCACCGTGACCGTGGCCAAGGGCGACACCAGCGGCCCGGGCGGCCGGTTCAACAACGGTGTGGCGTACCCGTCGGCGACCGTCACCTGCTCGGCCTCCTCGCTCACCGTGCAGGTCGGTGCGGCCCAGGCCGGCCAGCTCTACCGAGTGAAGTTCTCGGTCAGCGTGCCGGCGGCAACCGGTGACACGACGGCTCCGATCACCTACGACAACACCGCGACCGCCACCACCGCGGGCGGTCCCGGCGCGACAGTCTCACACCCAGCCGCCGCCATGGTCCAGTCCTCGGCCGGCGGTGCGGCGACCGGCACGAACGTGACTCCGGCCGTCTCGATCATCAAGGACGACACCGCCGGGCACGCCGCCGACACCGCGGCAACCGCCGTCTCGCTGCCCGACGGCTCGACTGGGCTTGTCTTCACCATCACCAACTCCGGCACCGAGCCGCTGACGTCGGTGGTGGTCAGCGATCACGTGGTGGCTAACGGCACGGTGACCGGACTGAGCTGCACGTTCCCCGACGGCACCAAGGGGACGACGTGGGCGGGACCGTTCGCTCCCGCCGGCTCGTTCAAATGCACCGCCGCGCTGGCCGGGGTCCGCGCCGGGACGACGCTGCATCAGGACATCGCGACCGTGAACGCGGTCGGCCAGGTGTCGTCCACGCCGGTCACGGCCAGCAACGGCTACTTCGCGTCGGTGCCGAGCGTCAGCGTCGGCGACTACGTCTGGACCGACACCAACCACAACGGCGTCCAAGACAGCGGCGAGACCGGCATCGGCGGTGTCACCTTGACCATCACCGACGTCCACGGAAAGCCGGTCACTGACGTCAACGGCAAGCTCGTCGGCCCGACCAAGACTGACAGCAACGGCAAGTACGGCTTCACCAACCTGCCGCCGGGGCAGTACGTCGTGCACCTGGCCAGCTCGACCGTCCCCAGCGGCTTGTCGCCGACCTTGACCGGCCAAGGGACCCGGGCCACTGACTCGTCCACCGGCAGTTCAACCAGCCTGGTGCTCGCTGGCGGTCAGCAGGACCTGACGTTGGACTTCGGCTTCTACGTCGCGTCGATCACCGATGTGCCGCCGAGCGGGGGCACGACTACGACGCCGCCGAGCTCGACCACGGACACCACGACCCCGGACAGCGGCGTCGACTCCGTCAGCGCCGTCAATGCTGGGACCACCGTTAACGGCGTGACGACGGCGACGGATTCGCCGCCGCTGCCCAACACCGGAGCCGACATCCGTCCGACCTTCGTCCTCGGGCTGCTGCTGGCCGGCGCCGGAGCGACGATGCTGTTCTTCGGTCGCCGCCGCCGTTACTCCAAGTCCAGCTAGCTCCTAGCTCCGCGAAAGAGCCTCGGACGACTGCCCACCGCAGTTGACCGAGGCTCTTCCCGTTGGGCGAGGCCCCGCAAAAACGTCCACCTGGACGAAAATGCCAGCGTCAGTCGACTCTGCGCCCCCAGAAACGTCCATATGGACGAAAATGGCGCGCTGAGAGCGCGCCGCGGGGGTCAGGCGCGGTCGGCTCGATGCAGCGCCACGATGCCGCCGGTCAGGTTCCGCCAGCGGACGTCGGCCCAGCCGGCCTGGGTGATCGTGCGGGTTAACTCCTCCTGCGCCGGCCAGCTCCGGATCGATTCGGCCAGGTAGACGTAGGCGTCCGGGTTGGAGGAGACCTTGCGAGCCAGCCAGGGCAGAGCCCGCATCAGGTAGTTCATGTAGACCGTCTTGAACCACGGCATCACCTGATGTCCGAGCACCGTCGGGCCGATCGGCGTCGAGAACTCGCACACCACCAGGCGGCCGCCCGGCTTGGTCACGCGCGCGAACTCGGCCAGCGCGGCCGGGACGTCGACGATGTTGCGCAGTCCGAAGGAGATGGTCACCGCGTCGAAGCTCGCATCGGCGAACGGCAGGTGCAGGGCATCAGCGGCCACGAAGGGCAGCTGACGCCGATCGCTGCGCTTCTTGCCCGCGCGCAGCATGCCCTGGGAGAAGTCGCTGGCCACGGCGAACGCCCCGGAGCGAGCCAACTCGTGAGTCGACACACCGGTGCCCGCGGCCACGTCGAGCACTCGCTGCCCCGGACGCAGCCTGAGCGCTTCCCGCGTCTTACGGCGCCAGCGGCGGTCCTGCCCGAAGGACAACACCGAGTTCGTCAGGTCGTAGCGCTTGGCCACGCCGTCGAACATGGTCGCGACCTCGTGCGGCTTCTTGTCCAACGTTGCGCGTGTCATCAGATCCTCATTCTGACCGGCCGCCGATCGCGGTCATCGGGCGGGAGCCTCGTCGAGTCGGGCCGCGGTGGCGTTCGTCGTCGGCGGCTGAGCAAGCCGAATAGCCGCCCAAGCCAGCACGCCCAAACAGCCCGCGTACCCGATGATCTTCAGGCCCCCCAACGGAACGTGCTCATTCAGCAACGCGGCGCCGAGCACCACCGCCACCACCGGATCCAGGATCAGGTTCGCCGGCAGGCTCGCGCCCAGCGGCCCGATCTGGAAACCGATCTGCACCAGCAGGTACCCGCCCACCGCCATCACCACGACCGCGGCCAACGGCACGACGCCCCGGGTGTCGCTAAATCCCTCTAGCCCCTCGGCCTCCCAGACCGCCGAGACCGCCTCGATCAGCACGCTGACCAAGCCAAACCAGCACCCGGCGACCACGCCGATGACGACCGCCCGTTTGACCGGCGAGCACGCCCGAGTCGTGGCGACCGCCAGTAGGCCGAGCGCGATCGCGATGCCGGAGGTCCACGCGGCGGCCGCGGTCTCGATGATGTGACCGCGTTTGGGCTCGCCCAACAGCGCGAAGAAGCACCCGAGCGCGGCGATCACCAAGGCGCAGTTGAGCAGGTCGACCCGCGAGGGGCGCGGCTCGCCGAAGGCCGACCGCAACGCGACCGCGATTGGCAGCGCGAGCACCAACAGCGGTTGCACCAACACGACTGGGCCATTGCTCAACGCGACGATTTGAAACAGGACGCCGAACAGGTCGCCCACGGTCGCGGCTAACCACCGGGGGTTGCGCAGTAGCTC
>JAOPUY010000279.1 GCA_025963265.1 Frankiales bacterium
CAGCTACGGACACCCCACGCGAGCACGAGCAGCGTGAGCAAGCCGCTGGCGATGTAGTTGGCGTGCCGCTCGATGCTCTTCCGGCGAGGACCGACTAACCGCACCCGGCGTCGCCGCCACCGGCCCAACGAGCGGTCGGGGAGAACTGGCTGGTCAGCTCGATCGTCCCGCTTTGCACGGGCGACAATCGGACCCAGCCGTCGGCGTCGCTCATACAGGTGCGGATCCGCTCGTGGGTCACTGGGCGCACGGTGACGAGGTAGGGGGACCAACGGGTGCGCACGGTGGCCACCGTGCCCGCGTGCACTGTCAGCGTGATCGTTCCGGTGTCCACCGCATCGACCTGGGCGCCGGTGGCCAGCGGCGACGGGTCAAGCACTTCATAGAGCCGCCAATCCGCGTCGGACCAAGTCAATCGGAGGTAGGGCAGGCCGGATCGCACCAGTCGCGCCTCGGCGACGGAGGCGTAGTCCAACCGGCTGTTGGGCACCGCGATCCAACGCACCGCCAGCTGCGACAACCAGGTTCGATAGGACGAGGCGGTCAGCAGCCCAGGTTGGTAGAACAACTCGTTGTTGGCGTAGTCGGCCTGGCGGTCCCAACCGCGGGCCAGGCCAAGGGGTGCGAGATAGGTCGAGGCCCAATGATTGGCGGTGTCGATGGCCTCGGTGCGCGCGCCGACCGCCGCTGGTCCAGCCAGATCTCGCTCCGTTTGTATCTCCTGTACGACCGCGGTGTAGTAGCCAGCGCGGGCCGACGGGTCGCCGGCCGAATTCAATTGGCTCGACAGATCGGAGGCCGGCCACAGCAGCAGCGCGATCACCAACAGGCTCATCGTCCGCCGCCCGGCCGGCACGCAGGCGACCGCCGCCGGAACTGCGCAGGCCCAGACGAGGCGAGTCACGTTGTCCCCGACGGCGCTGGGAACGAAGGCGAGCACGCCCATGGCCGCCAAGAGCAGGCCGGCGGTGAGACGAACCTCCCGGATCCGTCCCAGCGCGAGGATGCTGAGGCAGCTCAAGATCGCCGGCCAGGATCGCAGCAGCGAATAGGGCATGGTGCCGGTGCCAGGGAAGAACAGCGCCGCGGCGGCGGCCACCGCCAGAACGGCGCCCGCGCTGAGCAGAGCTGACTTGCGCCGGGTTCGATCGCCTAGGGCCGAGGCCAGCAGGATCAATCCGAGGAAGAAGCCGGCCAGCGGACTGGCGGCGTACACCGCCACGGACAGTAAGCCGCTTAGAGCGGCGTGGCGGGCCCGCAGGGAGACCAACGCCCAGACCCCGACCGAGACGCCGACGGTGAAGGTTATGCGGCCGTTAGCCACATCGGCTGCCGCCGCGATCGCAAAGCTGATCGCCGTCGCGCGCGGCCGGAGTGTTCCGCGGGCCAACCGAGCAGCGCCGGCGGTGCCGCCGATCACGGCGAGCACGCCGGTGGCGGGCGCGCCGACCACGGCCATCAGCGCCGGGACAAAGAAGCTGTAGCTAGGCAGCGAGAGCCCGCCGAACCAACCGGTCCACCACGAGCTGATGCCGCCGTATTGGATGGCGTGCGCCCGTGCGACCTGAGCGGCGAGATCGGGGGCCTGCGGGTAGAGGGCCAGGTACAGCGCGGACAAGGCGAGTCCCACGGTCAGGCCGAGCGCGGAGGGCGAGGCCCGATCCAGCGTCCAGCCGCGAGGCATAATCTCTCGCTTTGCCCTCATGGCAGCCACCTGCCAACCTGGCGGAGGAGCGCCGAGCCGGTGAAGGCGCCGCTGAGGCGATAGGTTCCAGGTTGGCTGACCTGTAACCGGATGCTGGTGGCGTCCCGCGCGCTGATCCTCGCTGTGCCACCGTTTGCGCTCGCCCTCAGATAGGGCGAGGGCCGGACCCGGATGACGACCTCGGTGGCGGTCGGCACCGTGATGAGCAAGTCCGCCGGGCCAGCGCTGAGCACGCGCGCCGGCGCCGCGACGAGTGGATTAGCCGCGAGGACCCGGTAGACCGTCCAGTGCCGTTGCCGGCTCACCGGCGCGAGGTAGGGCAATCCACCGGCGATCAGCGCGGCTTCTGAGCGATTGACAGAATTGAGGTCATCCGGCACGGCGACCCAGCCGACGGCCAACTGGGTCAGCCAGCGCTGGTAGGTCGTGTCGGTGAGTGCGCCCGCCGCGTAGAACAACGGATTGTCCGCCCGGTCGGTCTGGGACTCCCAGCCTCGGGCCAGGTACGCGAATCGCGACAGCTCGGCCGACGCGCGATGGGTGGGCGTGTCGAGCACCTCGACCCGATGCTGCGCCAGGTTCGGTTGGCTTTGCAGGTAGCGCTCCAGCGGCACGTAATATTCTGCGCGCGCTGAGGGCGCTCGCGCGGCGGTGATCTCTCGTTCGAGCTGGGCGCCTGCGTACACCAGCGCGGGAAGAACGGCCAACACGACGACGGTCCTGCGCCGTGCGGCGAAGGCCAGTGCGAGCGGGGTGAGGGCGTAGACCACGTAGCGGTCGATGTTCGCGCCAATCCCGTTTGGCACGAAATAGAGCAGCACGCTCACCAGCACGGCTAAGACGGCGTTGACGCGGACGAAGCCGGGCCGGGCGAGGGCGGCGAGGGCGAGGCCGATCACGAGCAGTTTCAGAAGCGTGCCTGAATCGAAGGCCATCGGGCCGGGCGCGCCAAAGACCGCCGGGCCCGCCAATAGACCGAGGACGCTGGGAGCGGCGAACCGGAGGAGGCTGCCCCGCTTGGCCTCGTCGGTGATGCCCAGCGCTAGCACGGTGAGCAGCACGAAGGCCGTCGGTAGCCCGGAAGCGAGCGCGGCCAGGCCGTTGAGCAGGCCGCCTGACCACGGTCGGCCTCTCAGGAGCAACAGCACGCCGGCCAGTGCCACCGCCGATCCGAAGCAGAAGGCCACCCGTCCGGACGCGCAGTTCGCCAAGGCCGCGAGCACCAGGGCGTAGCTCGCCAGTCCCGGGCGCGGGGTCGTTCGGAGCAAGGGGCCGGCCAGCGCCCCGATCACAATCACGCTGGCCCCGCAGACCACCGACGACCCGAGCCAGGACGTGATGGCTGGCGTCAGCACCGAGTACCTGCCGGGGACCTCGCCACCGAACCACGAGAACCAGTACTGTCGGGCGCCGTTTCCGAACGCCTGCGCGCGGGCGTGCGCGGCTTGCAAGTCGGCCACCGGCAATCCCAGCGGCAGCAAGACCGCGACCCCGGCGACGGCTAGCGCGACCGGGCCAGCCCTCGGACCGATCCGGGTGACTCCGCCGGTCCGCGGCCGAGGGCCGGTCAGCAGGGTCACCATCACCTAGGGCCCGTGGTTCAGCGGTGGCGGGGTGGCCAGCAGGCAGGGACCAATCAGGACGACGAACGCCGTCGCGGACAGCAGAAAGCCGATCGTGATAAGCACCGGCAGGATGAAGCCCAGAGCCATCAGCACAGTCCCGACACAGATCACCAGCCAACACCGCGTCTTGCGCCGACGAGTCAACCGACTCCCCAGAATGCGATCCAGATCAGGCGACTCAGCCATCAGCTGAGCCTCGATGGCTAGCAACTGCTTCTCCTCTTCCGGATCGAGCGGCACGTGGATCACTCGGCTCGACGCGCCGGGCGCAGAACGGCGGTAGGCATGACTCCATCTTCCGAAGAAAAGGTTCGAAGACCATGTGAGCCGATGGTAGCGCTGAGCCGGATATAGGGCGATCTGAACTACTCGGCCCTATGCCGGGTGGCCCGCCACAAGCTCAAGGGCAGCAGTAGCGCGACCGCCACGGGCAGCACCCACCAGGCCGGCACGCTGGTTCGCGAGACGCCGTAGGTGAGGGC
>JAOPUY010000286.1 GCA_025963265.1 Frankiales bacterium
CAGGTCAGCGGGCAGACGGCGATCAACTTCGTCGAACAGCTGTGGAACCGCGACCTGTCCAGCTATGACCCCGACGGTCCGCTGCCGGAGATCGATCCCGAGCTCGGCGAGCCCAAGATCGCCCGCGGCACCGCCCGGGCGCGGATGTACCCCGACCGTCTGGGCACGGCCGCCGAGTGGCGCGCTCTGGCCACGGCCAAGAACCTGTCGATCCGCGAGCTCATGATCTCCCTGACCGGCCGGCAGACGTTCATCGGCTCGGCCCGCACAGTCGCCGAGGAGATCAACCGCTTCGTTCAGGCCGACGCGAGCGACGGCTTCATCCTCGCGCCGCACATCACGCCGGGCGGCCTCGACGTCTTCGCCGACACGGTCGTCCCACTGCTGCAGGAGAAGGGGGTCTTCCGGACCGAGTACGACGGCCCGACGCTGCGCGACCACCTCGGGCTCGACCGGCCGGCCCAGGCGGCCCAGGCGGCCCAGGCAGCATCGTGAAGTTCCTGGCCATCACGCTGATCGTGCACGCGCCGGACCCGGTCACCGGCGTGCAGAAGCCGACGTATGACCGCTTCCAGGAAGTCCTCGACAACGCGGTCCTGGCTGAGGCGCTGGGCTTCGACGGGTTCGGCGTGGGCGAACGCCACGAGCGGCCCTTTATCTCCTCCTCCCCGCCGGTGGTGCTGAGCCACGTCGCCGCTCTGACCAGCAAGATCCGACTGTTCACCGCGGTGACCACGTTGAGCCTGCTCGATCCGGTCCGGGCCTTCGAGGACTACGCGACGCTGGATCACCTGTCCCGCGGCCGGTTGGAGCTGATCATCGGCAAGGGCAACGGCACTGCCCAACGCGAGCTCTTCCACGTCACGCCCGAGGACCAGTGGGAGCGCAATGCCGAGAGCTACGAGCTGTTTCGCCAGCTCTGGCGCAACGACACCGTCACCGCGAACCCGCAGTTCCGCCCGGCCCTGCATGAGGCGGAAGTCTGGCCGCGGCCGTTGCAGAGGCCGATCCGGGTCTGGCACGGCAGCGCGACCAGCCGGGAGTCGGTCGACCTGGCCGCGCGGTACGGCGATCCGCTGTTCTCAGCCAACGTCACCAACCCGATCGAGCCCTACGCCGAACTGGTCCGTTACTACCGCGAGCGCTGGGTGCACTACGGCCACGACCCGGCTGAGGCCATCGTCGGCGCCGGCACGGCGGGCTACTACTCGACTCGCAAGTCCCAGGACGCGATCGATGCCTACCGTCCAGTCTTCGAGGGGCAGTTGGCCTTCCAGAAGAAGCTGGGGATGACGCCGGTGTTCGCCACCCTGGAGGACTACATCGAGCGCAGCTCGGCGCTGATTGGCAGCCCGCAGCAGGTCATCGAGAAAGTCCACCGCTACCACGAGCAGTTCGGCCACTCGGTGCTGCACCTGCACGCCGACGCCGGCGGGCTGACCGAGGACCAGCATCGCGGCGCGCTGGAGCTGTTCCAGTCCGACATCGCCCCGGTGCTGCGGCGCGAGATCCCCGACCCGCCCTGGGGCAGTGCGATCGGCGACCTGGCCGCTGCGCCCTCGGCTCCGGCGCACCATCCCCAGCCCGCGACCGTATGACCGACCGTGTGAGAAGGACTCTGCGATGACCACCACTCCCCTGAGCGTGCTCGACCTCGTCCCGATCTCGTCCGGGTCGACGGCCCCGCAAGCCTTGCGCAACAGCATCGACCTCGCTCAGCAGGCCGAGCGGCTGGGCTACGCGCGCTATTGGTTCGCCGAGCACCACCTCAACCCCGGAGTCGCCGGCACCTCGCCCGCTGTCGTCCTCGCGCTCACCGCCGCCGCGACCAGCACGATTCGCCTCGGCTCGGGTGCCGTCCAATTGGGCCACCGCACCGCGCTGTCGACCGTGGAGGAGTTCGGGCTGCTCGACGCCCTGCATCCTGGGCGGTTCGACCTCGGGCTGGGACGCTCCGGCGGGCGGCCGGCTGAATCGGCCAAGGCGCCCGCGCTCGTCGGCGCCCCGGAGGTGGTCGACGGCCGCACCCGCAACGGGCTGCGCATCCCTGAGAAATTCTCCTTCCAGCACCTGCTCGGCTCGCCCCGCTTCGCCCTGCAGAAGAAGCTGCTGGCCCAGCCCAACGCGACGCCGCAGAATTACACCGAGCAAGTCGAGGACATCCTGGCCCTGATCGCCGGCACGTACACCTCCGAGGCCGGTGTGGAGGCCCACGTCGTCCCGGGCGAGCAGGCCGACCTGCAGGTGTGGATCCTGGGCAGCAGCGGCGGCGAGAGCGCCCAGGTCGCAGGCCGCAACGGCCTGCGGTTCGCTGCCAACTACCACGTCAGCCCGGCCACCGTCCTCGAGGCGGCCGAGGGCTACCGGGCCGCGTTCCAACCGTCCGGCGAACTCGACCGACCCCACGTCAGCGTCTCCGCCGACGTCGTCGTGGCCCAGGACGAGGCAACGGCGCGCGAGCTGGCGACCGGCTACGGGCTGTGGGTGCGCAGCATCCGCACGGCCGAAGGCGCGATTCAGTTCCCCACACCGGACGAGGCCCGGCGCCACAGCTGGTCCGACGCCGACCGGGCCCTCGTCCAGGACCGGGTGCAGACGCAGTTCGTCGGCTCGCCTAGCCAGGTCGCCGATCAACTCGAGCAACTGCGCGATGCCACCGAGGCCGACGAGTTGATCGTCACCACCATCACCCACGACCACGCCGACCGGGTGCGGTCCTACGCGCTGCTGGCCGAAGAATGGTCAGCCCGATGAGCGGCGCCATCGCGGTCGAGCCGGCGCGCTACGCCCCGGGCATCGACGCCGGCGCCTACGGCGAGCATCGCCACATCACGCCGACCAGCGCCGCCGCCTTCGACGGCCGGATCACGCTCGACGGCTCGAGCGGCTATCGGGCTGAGCCCGGCCGCTACCACCTCTACGCGGGCTGGTTCTGCCCCTGCTCGCACCGGGCGACGATTCAGATCGCGCTGAACGGGCTGGACGACGTCGTGACCGTCTCCTACGTCGACGGGCTGCGCGACGCGCGCGGCTGGGCCTTCCGCGAGCAGACCGGGCCTGACCCGGTGAACGGATTCACCCTGCTCCGCGAGGCCTATCAGGCCACCGACGCGGACTACGCCGGGCCGGTGACGGTGCCGGTGCTCTGGGATCGCCAGACCAGCGCCATCGTCAGCACCGACGCCGACGTGATCAGCCGAGACCTCGGCGTGCAGTTTCGGCCCTGGGCCACCCCGGACGCCGACCTGTATCCGGTTGCGCTGCGGGACCAGATCGACGAGCTCGGGCCGGTGATCAGCACGACGGTGAGCCGCAGCCTGAGCTACGCCCTCTACGACGCCGCCTCGGCCCACTCGGTCAGAACCGCGTTGACCGAGTTCGACGCGCGACTCGCGAACCGCCGATATCTGCTCGGGGACGCGCTCACCGACGCCGACATCCAGCTGTGGGTCGAGCTCGTCCGCTACGACGTCGGCGTCAACGCGCAGGGCCGCGTCGGTCCGCCGCTGCCGAGTTACCGCGATCTGTGGCGCTACGCCCGTGAGCTCTACGCGCTGCCGGCCTTCGGGACCACCACCGACTTCCGGTCCTTCGCCGCACCGCTGACCGTTCAGCTCGACTGGTAAAACTCCGCGTCAGCCACGCGGGCGCGTGCCGTCCCACCGGCCCCAGTGCACGACCTCTTCCACGGGTCGTCGCTTGGGTTCGGCCCGCCGGCCTTGGGACGGATAGCCCAACGGGATCAAGGCCATCGTGAGCGAGTCGGCCGGCAGTCCAAGCAGCGCCCGCACGTCGTCCTCGTGGCCGGAGTGGAAGTTGGTCAAGGTCGAGCCGATGCCGTAGGCCCGCGCGGCCAGCATGAGTTGCTGCACCGCCCCGTAGATCGAGGACCCCAGCCGCGGGTTGTCCGATCCGGCGGCGTTGCGCAGCACCGGGATGATCCAGACCGGCGCCTCGGCGAGGTGCTCGACCAGATGCTCCATCGCGTGGAAGGCGCGCGGGCTCACCCCGTCCGCGCTGGGCGGGGCGGCCAGGATCTCCGCGCGGCGCACCCCGTAGGCCCGCTGCCAGCCCTCTCGATACCACTGAGCGATCTGTTGTTTGACGTCGGAGTCCGTCACCACGACCCAACCCCAGGCCTGCCGGTTGCCGCCATGGGGACCACGCACCGCCGCGTCCAGAATCGCCCACAGGACCGCGTCCTCGATCGGCTGCGGCGAGAGGTATCGCCGCGACGGCGTCGAGTGCAGCGCTTCGATGACCGTCAGCGGAGCGGGTTGAGCGGTGGGCACACGGGTCTCCTGGGTGCTTGGCCGTCATGGCTGCTATCTCTATCGGCAAAACATACTAGGTAGCCTGAACCTGTGCTTTCTCCTGATCGCCCGCCCGGCCAAGTCGGCCCCCGAGCGTCCCGCGTCGCTGTCAGCGCGGTGCTGTGGGACATCGACGGGACCCTGCTGAGTTCGGGCGGCGCGGTGGCCCGCACGTTCCTGGACGCGGTGGAGGCGATCTGCGGCGTCCGGCCGAGTCCGGTCGGCCTCGACTTCGGCGGCCGCCTCGATCCGGAGATCGCGGCCATGCTGGTCAGCGCCGTCGCCGGGCGCCCAGAGCAAGTGGCCGACGTCCTCGCGCACTTCGAGTCGCTGGTGGCCAGCCGGCAGGACGCGTTGCGAGAGCACGTCCGGTTGCTGCCCGGAGTGCTTGATCTGGTGTCCGAACTGGCCGCGGCCGACGTCGTGCAGACCGTCGTCACCGGCAACCTGGAGACGGTCGGACGCTTCAAGCTGGACGCGGCCGACCTCGTGCCGCCGATCGACCTCTCGCTCGGCGGCTTCGGCGCCAGCGGGGTCGACCGGACCGCCGTCGCCCAGATCGCGCTCGACCGGCTGGCCGCGGCCGGCTGGCGGGGATCGCCCGACACGTGCTGGGTTGTCGGTGACACGCCCCGCGATCTGGCCTGCGCCCGCGCGCTCGGTCTGCGCTGTGCCCTCGTGGCGACCGGGCGGCACACCGCCGAGGCGCTGTCCGCGCTCGGCGCCGATTTGGTGCTGTCCGGACTGACCGAGGCCGCGACGCTCCGCGCGGCCTGGTTCAGCTAGACGTTTCGCCGCCCGGATCGCCTCGAGCCCTTTCCCCCGAAAGGCGAGGCGACCGGGCGGCTCACCGAACCTATCGGCCGGTCCCCGGCCTGCGAAAGAGCGCGTCGGCGCCGATCGCTGAGGTCGCGCACATCGGCCCGGCGAGGCCCGAGGCGGGTCGAGGCAGTGTGACCTTCAGCAAGTGGGCTTGGCCCGCCCGCGAGAGTTGGATAGAAATCACCAGGCACCCGCCGCGCTACGCCCGTTGCGCGGCGGGTCGCCACTCACACCGGCCGCGACCGCCGACGGGCCTTCAGCGCAGCACCAGCGGATTGACGTTGCATCCGGTGGCCCCGGGCAGCGCCAGCGGAGCCAACACGAGCGCGCCGGCCACCCCGCCGCCGGCGCCCATCGCGGCATTGAGCGCGGCGAAGTCGCAGCTGTCCACCAGCAGCAGGCCGATCGCCCAAATCAAGGAATGGCCAGTGCTCACTGGGGTCTTCGTCTTCGGTTCGTCCAGGAAGTCCCAGCAGAGGATGCTGACCTGGTGCTCGGCCACCCATTGCACGCCGCTCTCGCCGAGGCCGGGACTGCCGGGCGACATGTCGTAGACGTGGCCGGCGGCCTCATACCGGTCGCGGCCGAGGTACAGCAGCAGGGCGTCGCCGGACTCGAATTCGACACCCGACTGGGCCAGCGCTTGATCGATCTCCGAGCCGGTGACCGGCTGATCCCCCTCGGCCCAGGGCGTGCCGCGCAAAGTGGGGATGTCGACCAGGACGGCCCGCGTGAACAGGCCGGCCCCGGCCAGGTCGGCGACCGAGGACGAACTCGGATCGTCGAGGGCGAACCCGCCGTACCAATGGCCGCCCACCCCGACGTGGTTCAGCGCGTCCAGATGGGTGTTCTGCAGCCCGTGGCAGTCCAACTCGACGTGGTCTGATCCCATCGCGGAGACCTCGGACCCAGTCACGAAGACCTCAACCGACATCGAGGGCCGGCCGTCGCGGCGCGCGCTCGGCGAGTCGACCAGCGGCCGGGCCAGGCTGACGACGGCGCCGGCGGAGATCGACTGCGCGCCCCGCAGCCGAGCGTGCGGGCTCAGGTAGTTGGCGGTGCCCAACCGGTCCTCGGGCCCGAACGGCGGGTTCGCCGCCAGGTCGAGGAGCCACTGGGACTCATTGGACTGCGTTGTCGTCTCGGACAAAACCGGGCCTCCGCCTCGTGAACCTGCTGATGATCCGCACCGAATATCCTCACCGAGTATCCCCACCGGGGGAACCGGCCGGAAGCCCTCGATCGCCACGACCTGCGTGGTGGGTGCGACGAGTGATCCAGATGGGACTTCGCGTAACTCCGGTATGCCGGAACCGTAACCGTCGGCCCTTACCGTGACGGCATGGCCAGGGTCGCATTCGACGACAGCACGGACGACGCTCACATCACCGTCGGCCTGGGCTACGCGCCGTCGACCGCGGTCTGCGGAGCGCGGGTCGCGGGTTACGGCGCGCTTGTCCCCCGCTTCCGCGACGAGTGGCCGGTGCTGGAGTTCGCGTGGTGCGAGGCCTGCGTGAAGGTGTTCGCGCCCAGCTGAGTTCGTGGCCGGGTCCGCGTCAGCGCTGAAGGTAGTCGGCCCGCACCGCGCGCAGCCGCTGGGAGATCTCCGCGGCCGCGATGGTCGAGACACCGCAATCCCGGGCGAGTTCGAGCCAGCGGCCGACGGCGTCCTCGACCTGGTCGAGAATCGGCTGGTAACCCGGGACCCCGAAGCGATCGGCGACGGCCGTGAGGTCGCTCGCGCGGATCGACTCGAATTTGCCGTTGACGCTCATGAGGTGTCGGGAGGTCCACGCGCTGGTCGGGTTATAGGCGAAGGTTAGGTCGTAGGCGGGGGCCAGGGACCACTGTCCGTCCGGATTCATCAGGAACGAGATGTTCTTGGTGTGGTCGTCGCAGTTGGACGCCAGGACGTTGAACGCCATCCGTCGGAAGGCTTCGGCGCGGGTGTCAGCGCCCAGCCCGAGCTGGTCGCATTGAAGCAGCAACGACGCGTAGTCATGGGTGCCCGTCTGGTTGAAGTCAAGCCCAGCGAGCCCGCAGAGCGACTGCAGATGCACTCGCTGCTGCTCCCGGGCCGGGTCGGTGACGCGGTCGAAGC
>JAOPUY010000297.1 GCA_025963265.1 Frankiales bacterium
CGGCGCCACCGAATGGCAGATCGCGGCCGAGACCGCCCCCGACGGCGCCGCCCGCACCCACCTCAACCACCCACCCCGACGACTCAACCCCGCCCCCTGGGACCCCGACCCGCCCCTCGACTGGAGCCGGCCCGGCAGCGACACCGCCGCCGACTTCCCCGACGAACCACCCTTCTAACCGGCTTCAACCGCGGCCTAGCAGGCTGGGCTAGGCCGTCAGCTGGTGACGAGCAACGCGGCCGTGGTGCCGAGAATGATCAGCGGAACTCCGCCCAACCCGACCGCGGCGAAGGTCGACGCCTTGACCTTGACGCCGCGGGCTCGGCAGCGTTCTCGCCACAGCAGCGTCGCCAATGACCCCCAGAGCAGGACCAACGGTCCGCCGTTGGTGCCCAGCAGCACGCTGAGGTGCTGCGTGGTGTTCCCCGCTCCCACCGCTGGTTCGATCGCCAGATACGCCGGCAGGTTATTGACGAGGTTGCTGGCGCTGGCCGCGACACCGGCCGTGGCCAGCGTGGAGTGTCCAGCGAGATCGCCTAATAGCCGAGAGCCACCGTGCCGAGCGACCGCGCTGACGACCAAGAAGAGTCCTTCGGTCAGGATGACGAGTCGCCACGGCAGCAGCGATCCGACCAGCTGTCGGCGATCGCGGATGCCGAACACCAGGACCGCCGCTCCCGCGCAGACCACCGCCACCGCCCATGGCGCCCCGCCGGCGAGCACCCCGGGCGCGAGAAGCACACACGCCCCGGCGCACACCCAGAACGTCCAGCCGTCCGCGATCGGCTCGACTGGCGGCGGTTCATACCGCGTCCGAAGATCACGGCGGTAGAGCACGCCCAGATATCCGACGGTGATCAGCACCGCCACCAGGGCTGGCAACGCCATGCGAGCGGCAAACTGCGGCGTCGACAGTCCCGTGCTCTGCACCGCGAGCAAGTTCGTCAGGTTGGACACCGGCAGCAGCAAGCTCGCCGTGTTGGCCAACCACACCGCCAGCAACGCGAACGGCAGCGGTCGCAACCCGAGCCGGTCGGTCAGGGTCAGGACGACCGGAGTGAGCAGCACCGCCGTCGTGTCCAGGCTCATTCCGATCGTGGTCAGGGTCCCGAGCACGCTGATCAGCAGGAACAGTCGAAGCGTCGACCCGCGCGCAGCTCGCGCGCACACCCCGGCCGCGGCATCGAAGACGCCGGCCCGGTCGGCCAACTCAGCCAGCACGGTGATAGCCACCAGAAAGCCCAGGACCGGGCCGCCCCGGGTCAGCGCTACATCGTGGGCTTCGGAGCCCGGCAGCCAGCCGGTGAGCACGACGAGGACGCCTGCAACCCCGAGCACCGCCCACACTGTTGTCACAATGCCCTACGAGTTCGATCAACGGTTAACCGTCCCGCTGACGCCGAAGTGGCTGCTCCGTCTCGCAGCTGAGCTAAACCATCCCAACAATCTCTGGACGGAGATTTCGATCTGTGCAATCGTCATCTCAGCGGGCGTGCGCCAGGCGCGCCGGCTCGCGGCGCAGCCCGAGCAAAAACCCCTAGCCAAAGGAGTGTCTTATGGCACGGCAGTGGAACTCTGAACTCTTCATCGACGGCAAGTGGGTCTCTGATGAGGACCTGCCCCGGATCGAGGTCATCAACCCCGCGAACGAGGAGCTGATCGGCAGCGTGCCGGAGGCCACTCCGAAGACCGCCATCCGCGCCCTAGAAGCCGCGCGTCGCGCCTTCGATGAGGGACCGTGGCCGTGGATGAAGCCCGCCGAGCGGGCCGCGCTCTTGGTCAAGATGGCCGAGATCTTCGAGTCCAAGGGCGCCGAGCTCACCGAGCTGATGGTCGCCCAGACCGGCAGCCCGGTGAACGTGACTGACTTCGTGCAGGGCGTCGGATCCATCGGCATGCTGCGCTCCAACGCCGAGCAGATCCAGAGCGCGGTCCAGTGGGTGGAGAACGTCGGCAACCCGACCGGCGGCCCGCTCGGCGTGAACGGTCAGGCCCTGTTCAAGGAGCCGATCGGAGTCGTCGCCGCGATCACGCCGTTCAACTTCCCGTTCATGCTCAACATGGTCAAGATGGCTCCGGCCCTGGCCGCCGGCTGCACCGTCGTCCTCAAGCCGCACCCGTGGACGCCCCTGGACGCGTTCCTGATCGCCCGCGTCGCCGAGGAGGCCGGCATCCCGCCCGGCGTCTTCAACGTCATCACCGGCGGCGGCGCGGTCGGCGACGAGCTGACCTCGAGCCCGCTGGTCGACATGGTGACCTTCACCGGCTCGACCGCCACCGGCCGCCGCATCATGGCCTCGGCGGCCGAGACCATCAAGCGCGTCCAGCTCGAGCTGGGCGGCAAGAGCGCGCAGGTCGTGCTGGGCGACGCCGGCGAGGACTACGCGCGCAGCATCGGCTTCGGCGCGGTGCTCGCTCACTGCGGTCAGGGCTGCGTGCTGCAGACCCGGCTGCTGCTGCCGACCCACCTGCTCGAGGCCTACCGCAGTGGCGTCGACGACGCGCTGGCCGCGGTGACCATCGGCGATCCGGCCGACCCGGCCACCACCCTCGGCCCGCTGATCCGCGAGCAGCAGCGGGCCCGGGTCGAGGGACTGGTTCAGTCCGGTCTGGACGAGGGCGCCGAGTTGGTGACGGGCGGCAAGCGTCCCGACAGCCAGCCCAAGGGCTTCTTCTACGAACCGACCATCATGATCGGCGAGAACTCGATGCGCATCGCGCAAGAAGAGATCTTCGGCCCCGTCCTCACCGTCATCCCGTACTCAGGCGAGGACGACGACGCCGTTCGCATCGCCAACGACTCCCTTTACGGTCTCGGCGGCGGAGTGGTGGCCCAGCACACCGGACGGGCCTTCAACGTGGCTCGGCAGATCCGCGCGGGTCTGATGAGCGCCCAGGGCGTCGCCACCGACCCGGGCGTCACGACCGGGGCCGGCCAGGGCCAGGGCCCGGGCTGGGGCTCGACGCCGAAGGGCATCGCCCAGGAAGGCGCCTTCGGCGGCTTCAAGCAGAGCGGCCTCGGCCGTGAGTGGGGCCACCACGGCATCGAGGACTTCCTCGAGGTCAAGAACATCGCCTGGTCATAAGCCTTCGGAAAAGGAAAACAGCCCGTCCCCGAGAAGGGGGACGGGCTGTTTTTTTGCTGGCTACTTGGCCGGGACGTCCCAGACCAGCGGCAGGCTGGTCAGACCGAACAGCCCGCTGTGGGTCTCGGTGAACTCGACCCCTTCGGCCAGCCGGTATTCGGGAATGCGCTTGTGGAATTCGGCGTAAGCGTTGGCTAGTTCGTGCCGGGCCAGGTGCGAGCCCAGACACCGATGCGGTCCAGCGCCGAAGGTGAGGTGCTGGATCACGCCGCGATCGAAGTCGACCTCCGTCGAGTTCTCAT
>JAOPUY010000324.1 GCA_025963265.1 Frankiales bacterium
TCGTGACGATCTGCGTGACCGCCGTCGTGCGCTCGCCGCTTCAGCTGCTGGTCTACCTCATTCCGGCCGCCTGCGCCCTCTACATCGCCCGCACCGCCACCGTCGTCGACGCGGCCGGGATCACCGCCCGGGCGATGTTCGGCTCCCAACGGGTGGCCTGGGATGACCTGCTCGGGCTGCGGCTGACCGACAAAGGCGCGGTCTACGCCGTCGACGCCAACGGCACGCAGCTCAGATTGCCCTGCGTCCGCAGCACGAAACTCACCCCGCTGATCAGCGCGGGCGACGGTCGGATCCCGAATCCGGCTGGTTGAGATCGGCCTATCAGTACTCGCCTCAGTACTCGCCGGCCACCACGTTGTCCAGGGGCTCGCCGGCCTCGAAGCGGCGCAGCTGAGCCGCGATCAGGGCCGCTGAACGGGCCGCGAAGCCGCGGACTGAGCCTCCGACGTGCGGCGTGAGAAGCAGGTTGGGCGCGCCCCAGAGCGGGTGCTCGGCCGGCAGCGGCTCCGGGTCGACGACGTCCAGCGCGGCGCGCAACCGGCCCGAGGTCAACTCGGCCAGCAGCGCGTCGGTGTCCACCACCGGCCCGCGGGCCGCGTTCACCAACAACGCTCCGTCGGCCAGCCGGGCCAGAAAGGCGGCGTCGACGAGGCCGATCGTCTCCGACGTCTTCGGGACGATGAGCACCACGACGTCCGCGCTCGGCAACAGCTCGGGCAGTTCGGCCACCGAGTGCACCCCGTCGCGGGCGCTACGGGCGACCAGCACCACCTCGGCGTCGCAGGCGGACAACCGTCGGGCCAGCGACTGGCCCACGTCCCCGGCGCCGATGACCAGGACGCGCTTGCCGGCCAGCTCATCGGTCATCGTCTGATCCCAGCGTCGCTCCTGCTGGGCCCGCTCGAAGCGCGGAAACTCGCGCAGCACCGACAAGATCGCGGTCAGCGCCCATTCCGAGGTGGACGAGCCGTGCACGCCGCGAGCGTCGCACAGGCTCACCCCGGACGGCACCACCGCGAGGTAGGCGTCAACGCCGGCCGACTGAGTCTGGATCACCGCCAACTTCGGCATCCGAGCGATCACGGCGCGGGCGGCCTGCGGATCGGAATGCAGGAAACCCGGCACCCAGAAGCGCACGTCGCTCAGCGGCAGCTCGGCGATCGGCTGATCCCAAAGGACGGTCCGTTCACGCACGTCGAGCTCGGGCGCGAGGGCCGCGACCGCATCCCGAAGCTGAGCGGTCGGTAAGCAGATGTCAATCACAGCAGCAAATCTAGCCGCGGACGCCCCGGCCGCTGCTCGCAGGAGGCAGACTAGGCGGATGCGTCCTGCTGCCCTCCGCGCGACCCGCCGCGCGTCTCGGCGGCCGCTCCGCGCGTCTCGGCGCCCCCTACGCGCGACTCGGCGCCCCCTCGGCGGACTGGTTGCCCTGCTGACGGTCGGCCTGCTCGCGGCTGGCTGCAGCACCGGCCAGAGCGGCAGCTCGCCGACCTGGGTGCCCCAGCAGGACTTTCAGGCCAACGCCGAGCCCCAGCCCCAACTGCCGGGCGACGGGCTCGCGCTGCCTCAGCCCTCCGCGCCCGGCGGCGGGGTCGCGCCGACCGCACCCTCCTCCGGGGCCAGCGGCGGCCCCAGCGCCTCGCCCAGCGCCAGCGCCGACAACGCGGTCGTGGCGACCAAGCTCGATCAGCCGACGGGCCTGGTGGTGCTTCCGGACGGGACCGCGTTGGTCGGCGAGCGCACCACTGGGCGGATCCTGCGCGTGCAGCCGACGCCCGGCCAGCCCGCGGTCCTGGTGCAGACGCTGCCTGGGGTGGACGGTTCGGGCGACGGCGGATTGCTCGACTTAGCGCTGTCCCCCACCTTTGACGAGGACGGCTTGGTCTATGCCTACCTCAGCACCGCGACCGACAACCGGGTCGTGCACTTCCCGATCGGCGGAGCGCCCTCGCCGGTGCTGGTCGGCATCCCCAAGGGCCCGCGCGACAACGCCGGCCGGATCGCCTTCGACGCGACCGGCGCCCTCCTGATCGGCACCGGAGACGCTGGAAACCCGGCGCTGGCCGCTTCGCCGAGCAGCCTGGCCGGAAAGATTCTGCGAACGACTGACATCGGAACGCCGGCGGTTGGCAACCCGACCGCCGGCTCCGCCGTCCTGGCGAGCGGATTTCGCACGGTCGACGGGCTGTGCGTCGATGCCAGCACGGGGTTGCGTATCGCGCTGTCGGCGGGAAGTCCGGACGAGGTGAACGTCATCGCGCCCGGCAAGAGCTACGGCTGGCCGACCGCCTCCGCCGGCTCGGTGCCACCGGCGGCCACACTGCCCAAGACCAGCGCCGGAGCGGGCGGCTGCGCCCTGGACGACGGCCAGCTGTTCGTGGCGACCTCGACCGGTAAAGCGGTGGACGCGGCCACCGTCAGTCAGGCCGGCGCCATCAGCGCGTTCACCGCGTCGTTGGTCGGTAAGTACGGTCGGCTGCGCACCGCGGTGCTCGGCAGTGACGGCGCGCTCTGGCTGACGACCAGCAACCGCGACGGCCACGGCACACCGACCGCCGCCGATGACCGGGTGCTCCGCATTCCGTCCTCCGACGTCAGCGCCAGTTCGCCGCTCTAAGCGCGCCGGATCAGCTGACGACCGCGGCCGGGATGCCAGGTCTCGATGATCAGCTGCTCGGGTGGGTCGTCGAGGCGGGTCAGCACGACCTCGGCGAGGTCCAGGGCGAAGTAGGCCGCATCAGCGACGGGATTGTCGGCTGGCGGCGCTATTTCACGGAGCCAGCCGGCCAACTTGGCATCGCCGGCCCAGTCAGCTGGATCGGTCTCATCCAGGGTCGGGCTGTGCAGCGCGAAGCGGGGATCGCGCCGCACATCGTGCAACTTCATCGAGCCGGGCATCATGCCCAACGTGATCGAGACCGGCCCGAAGAGGATCTCCTGACCGCTGATCCGCGGCGAGCCATCCCGACGGATAGTGGCCAACGTCTTGTGCACGCCAGCGTCAAAGCGCCCGCGGACCGCCGCGGCCAGATCTGGCGAATCCGCGCTGAATTCTGTCCATTCCACCATGAGACCTGAGTACCAGACGGGTGCGACAACGGCGGCCCACAGCGCCGCCCCGCGGCCTCGCACCCGGTCCGCGCCGCCCGCGCCGGGCCGGGTCCGCACCGCGGCAATTTCATCCACCTGGACGAAATCGCGCCAACAACCGCAGCCAACCACCCCAACATCGTCCATATGGACGAAACTGCGACCGGACGAAGCTGGGACCGGACGAAACCGCGCCAGCCGAAACCACGCGGCGAACCTCACCCAGCCGCCGGCCCGCTCAGCAGATCAGCGCGGGATCACCTTGAACAGGAACTGCTTTTTCAAGCCCAGCCACACGATGGCCATCAGCAGCACGTCCAAGGCGGTGTTGAACACCACGCCCCGGCTGCCGGTGATGAACGGCACCGTGAAGACCAGCAAGCTCTGGATGACGTAGACGTAGAGCGAGTTCTGCCCGAACAACGTGAGGAGATTGCCGACGGTGGCCATGATCGGCCGCTGCAGCTTGGAGATCAGCACGAAGCCGCCGGCGAACATCACCACGGTGAAAAGCGGCCGGAGCAGCCCCAACCGGTTGTCGAAGATCAGCAGGTCGTACATGTGCCCCGTCGGACGCACGCTCGGACTCCACAGGGTGATCATCCCGATGCCGTACAGGGCGGCAGCTGATCCGACCGCGACGCCGGAGAGCCAGGCGCGCGTTCGAGCGCTGAGGGTCTTGAGCCACCGTTGCAACTCTGGCAGGTGGTAACCGAGCACCATCCCCAGGACGAAGTGCACCTGCCATTGCACGAAGGCTCCGGCCGCGCCCCAGAAGGCGGTGTCGAAGCTCATCGAGACGTAGGCGGCGATCGAGGCCAGGGCCACCAACCAACTGAGCTTGTGCGACATCAGCCAGACCAGCACCGGCGCGATGACGAAGAGCGGAGCGTAAAACGTCAAGAAATCGGCCCAGCCGTAGACGTAGTGCAGGTCGAGGGTGTTGATCAGCACCCGCGACCACGAGCTGGTCGTGTCCAGGCCGGGCTTGGCCCCCGACCAATTCAGCGCCACCGACACTCGACCGAGCGCCGTGTAAATCAGGCACAGCGAGCAGGCCACCGCGTACAGCTTGAGCGCGCGCGACCAGGACCGCCGGGTCGCCTGCCGAAACCCCGAGCGCTCCAGGTCTTTGCGGCGCATCATCGCGACGAGCAGTCCGGAGATGAAGAAGAAGCCCTCGGCCTCGGACACCCAGAGCCGGCCCCGGCCGTCGACGTAGCCGAAGATCGAGGGGACGTAGTCAAGGTGGATCGAGGCGAGCATCAGGATGAAGTAGCCCCGTAGCAGATCGATGGCCACCAGCCGGCCGGGCTTGGCGCCCGCAAGAGCGGCTGGATCACCCGGACCCGCGAGCTCCGGGCCCGCTGACCCAGCGAGCTCGACCGCGGCCCCGTGCGGTGATTCGACCTCGGACTGACGGGAAGCGGTAGCTGCAGTCACTCTCTCAGCCTCGCCTCACTTGCTGTGCGCCCGCTGTCGGGGAACTAGGCGCCAGTTCACCGAGCGCGCCCGGCGCCTACCGGCCAGCCCGCCGCTGGGTCACCCGGCCGCCTAACTGCGGCCTATTCGGCGACTCCGAGCCGTTCCAGCAGGATCGCGCGGACCGCCGCGGCGTCAGCCTGACCGCGCGTGGCCTTCATCACCGAGCCGACCAGGGCGCCGACCGCGGCCACCTTGCCCGACCGGACTTTATCCGCTACGTCGGG
>JAOPUY010000357.1 GCA_025963265.1 Frankiales bacterium
CCCGACGGGCTGTGGGTGCTCACCGCCCCGGACGGTGGACGGGCCGAGCTCAGCGCCCGCGGGGTGGCTCTCAGCGCGCTGGCCGACTGAGGCTCAGGCCACCGCCCACAACTCGCGCTGGCCCAGCAACAGCTCGGCCAGTCGGGTTCGCTCGGGCGGGCGCAGCGTCCGGAGTCGGGTCGTCAGGGTGTCGGTGTCGACGTCGAGACATTGCGCGACGACGCTGGCGGGCGCCTCGCCGCCCAGGGACCGCACCGCGGCGGCGAGCCCGTCCAACGAGATCAGCCGGCGGGCGGCCTCGGCGTGCACCAGTGCCTCCTCACGCTCCTGCCAGGGACCGCAGTCGCGCAGCCCACGCTCGAGATGGACGATCTCGTGGGTGAGGGTGCAACGGCGTTGAGCGCTGCTGGTGCCGGCTCTGAGCGCGATCAGGCGGCCGTCGCGCAGCTCTCCCAGCAGGTCCCCGCCCATCGGCTCAATGACCACCGCGACGTCGGGCCAGGTCTCCTGCAGGTCGCGCCAGGGGTCGTAGGGATGCGTGGGCGAGGTCATGGGCGGATTATGGCGGGTCGCTCTGACGAGGCGGCCCGGCGTTCAGGCCGGTGGCGGGTCGCCGGGTTCAGCTGGGCCGCGGCGGGCGGCTCGGAGCCGTCGCTCGCTGGCCTGGTTGGGATCAGACTCCGCCGCCGGTTGGCTGGACGCGGCCGAGTCAGCCGGCTCGGCCAGTGGCGACCCCGGCTCAAGCATGGCCCGGATGATCTCGTCCACCGCTCGGCGCTGGCGTCGGCTCAAACGGCTCGCCTCGGCCGGCGGCAGATACGGCTCAGTCTGCTCCGAGGGCAGACCAGCGGCGGTGCGCAACTGGCCGATCGGCACGCCCAGCACGGCGGCCAGGGCGACCAGGGTCTGCTCGTCGGGCCGGCCGTGATCGCCGCGCAGGTAGCGCGCCGCAGTGTCGTGGTTGAGGCTAAAGCCGAGCTCTTTCGCCGAGCGGGCAATCGCCCGGGCGCTCTCGCCGCCGTCGTTGGCGGCCTTGAGGAGGTCCGAGAGTGCAGACATGGCGTAGACACTAGCGGCTAACTGCGTACCTAGAGCCCTTTTCGGATATGTGGTTGCCTACGTCATCGCTGCAGACAAACCGCAGTCAGCCGGGGATGGCTGAGAAACTTTTCCACAGCTTTGTCGAATGCCTGATAAGACACCGGACGAACTCGGTAAAGTAAGCGGACGGCCGCCACCGCGGCCGACTCCCACCGCTCAAAACAGGTCGACTCAGGACGGTTGTATGCGGATTCGTAGCCGGACCATGCTTGCTGACTACATCAGATTGCTAGGTCTGTCCGAGCGGGGATTCGCCCGACGGTGCGGTCTCAGCCACTCGACGGTCAATCATCTGATCACCGGGCGCCGCGCGACCTGCTCCGCCGAGACCGCCGCCGTGATCGAATCGGTGCTGAATTGCCCGCCGGGTCTGCTGTTCAGCTCTGACGATCGGGGCTGAAGTCGGCGTCCTTCGCGGCCAGGGTTCGCGCGAGCTCCTTGCGGCGCGCGGCGACGGAGTCTCGTTCGTAGAGCCGCACGATGGAGCGGAAGACCATCGCCATGGCGGCGGCGATCGGCATCGCGATCAAGAAGCGAATGAGAGCAGTCTCCGTGCTCATAGAGCCGCTGATGAAAGCGGACCACAGAGCAGGCGCGCTCAGCGTCAGCGCGAGTAGCAGCACCGGTAAGCGGAACACTCTTCTTCCCGTGACCTTTCTTCTCGAGCGACTGTGGGCGAGTCCGCGTGCGGGCGAGGCATGCGCTCAGGCGGTCGCTTGGTGGCGGGCGCCGCTGTGCAAGGCGCCGAATAACAGGCTGGACCAGGTAAAGGTGTTGGCCGGCCGGCCGTCGAGCAGCGCGATCGGCAGGCCCAGGTCCCAGGTGGTGGCCGGACTGGTGCTGATGCGGGCCGAGTGCACCGCCAGGGCGTCGACGATCGCTGATCCGCCCAGTCGATCGAGCTTGGCCCGCTCGTCGTCCGGCTTGGCGGTCGCGTCGACCATCAGCCAGGTGACGGTCGGCGCGAGCGCCGCGAGCAGGTCGCCGGCCCAGGCGTCCTGAGGGTCGCCCTCGACCGAGTCGGTCACCACCACCACGATGGCGGGCACGTCGCCCGCCCGCAGTTCGGCCTGCAGTGCGCCGGCGTGCTGAGCTCCGTGGATGCTTCGGTGCTGCGGCCCGCCGGCGGCCTCGAAGCCGGGCAGCGCCTGCACGGGGTGGCCCTCGATGCCGGCCACCCAAATCGCCGCGGCGGGGATTCGAAGCTGCTGCGCGATCGTCGTCGCCGTCCGCAGGGCCGGCGTCAGCTCGCCGACCAGGGCGATGATCTCGCCGCCGGCTCGGGGAAGGGCGGGCGCGGTCGGCAGCTCGGCCAGCACGTCCTCCATCGCCTGGTAGATGTCGTGCGTCTCCGAGCGCGGGTTGATGCCGATCGGCACCCCGACGTCGCGCAGTTGCATCAGGACGTCGAGTCGGGCCCGCGCCGGGCTGTTGGACATCTGGGTGACGGTCGCGATCGTTTCGGCGACCTCGGCTGCGGCGCCGAGCTCGGCGGCTGGCGGCGCGAGCTCGGCCGCGCTCGGGGCGGTGGGGTCGATCGGGCCGGTGCCCATCTCGGCTAGGAACCGCTGCCAGCCGTCCTCGTCCTGAGGCTGCGCCGGCGGGATCCGGACGTCGGCCGCCGACGCCTCGGGGGCCGGAAAGAGCTCGCGATAGAGGTCGGCATCGGCATCGGCGTCGGTCTCGGTCGCCATCGTGTGCTGCAGCACCTGGGCGAAGTCGACTGGA
>JAOPUY010000375.1 GCA_025963265.1 Frankiales bacterium
CCGCCCCGACCCCGGTCCCGTCCACCACGCTGCTGCCGGCCCAGGCTGCGCAGCAAGTGCTGGCCCTGATCGAGCCGTCGACCAACGTCACCACCGATCACACCGGCTCGGTCGCCGGCCGGGCGACTTACACGCTCGTGCTCACGCCGAAGGACGCTCGGTCCCGGGTGGGCTCGGTCCGCATCGCGTTGGACGGCAAGACCCGGGTGCCGCTGAGCGTGCAGGTCTTCGCCCGTGGACAGGACCGGCCCGCGCTGGATGTCTCCTTCACCCGGGTCGACTTCGGCGTCCCCGATGACTCGAACTTCAACTTCCAGCCGGCCGCCGACGTCAAGGTGACTCAGACGCCGACGCCGACCGGGGTCGGTGGCCCGGCCGAGAAAGCCGAGCAGCGCGCGTTGTCCAGCACGGGCAGCGGCTGGACTGCGGTGACCGAGGCGACCATCGCCTCCTCGCCCGCTCAGGCGGCCGAGCTGGTCTCGCAGGCCGGCCTCGTGCTCGGCAATCTGCAGGCGGTCTCAGGCCCGTGGGGCAGCGGCAAGCTGCTGGTGACGCCGTTGGTGACCGCCCTGATCACCAACCAGGGCAAGCTTTACGCGGGCGCGGTTGACCCGGCCCTGCTCTACCAAGCGGCCGAGGGCAAGTAACCCGCCTTGGCCGCGTTCGAGATCCAGACGCGCGCCTTGACCAAGCGCTTCCGCGGCGGGCAGCTCGCGGTGAGCTCGGTCGACCTCGCGGTGCCGGCGGGCGCGGTCTTCGGTTTCTTGGGGCCTAACGGGTCGGGCAAGACCACCACCATCCGGATGCTGCTGGGACTGGTGTTTCCCACCGCCGGTGAGATCTCGCTGCTCGGCTCGCCGATGCCCGCCGCCGCGGCGGCTGTGCTGCCCGGGGTCGGCTCGCTGGTCGAGGGGCCGGCCTTTCATCCCTACCTGTCCGGACGGGCCAACCTCGCGCGGCTCGACGCCGCGGATCGGCGGGCCCGGCGGCGGGGGGCTCGAAGCCGGGTGCAGCTCGCGTTGGAGCGCGTCGGGCTGGCCGCGGCGGCCGAGAAGCGCTACCGCAACTACTCGCTCGGAATGCGTCAGCGACTGGGGATCGCCGCCGCGCTGCTGCAGCCGCGCCGCTTGCTGATCCTCGACGAGCCGACGAACGGTTTGGACCCGCAGGGCACCCGCGAGGTGCGTCATCTCATCGCCGAGCTGGCCCGCGACGGCAGCACGGTATTCGTCTCCTCCCATCTGCTCAGCGAGGTCGAGCAAATGTGCAGCCACGTCGGGGTGATGCGGACGGGTTCACTGGTCTGGCAGGGCTCGATGACCGAGCTGGCGGCCGAGCAACGTGCGCGGGTCAGCGTGGAGACGGCCGACTCGAGCCTGGCTAAAGCGGTGCTGGCCGACTTGGGGCTGTCCGAGATCCGCGAGGACGTCGGATCGGCCTCGGCCGTGATCGGCGCGCGGCGGCCTGAGGACGTCGTCGTCGCGCTCGTCGCGGCCGGCGTCGGGGTGCGCGCTTTCACGGTGGCCAAGCCGAGGCTGGAAGACGTCTTCGTGCAGCTGACCGGGGAGGGCTTCGATGTCAGCGGCTGAGGTCCTCGCGCCCGCCGGCCGAACCGGGCTGGGCGGCCGGTTGCTGGCCAGCGAGCTGACCCTGATTCTTCGCCGCCGCCGCAATCAACTGCTGCTGGTTGCCCTGGCGGCGATCCCGCTCGCGATCGGGTTGGCCACCCGATTCGCCGGATCGGCTGGCTCGCGGGACAGCGTGCTCAGCGGACTGACCAACAACGGGGTGGTCGTCGGCTTTGGCACGTTGGTCGCGGTGCTGCCGATCTTCCTGCCGCTGGTCGTCTCGGTGGTCGCCGGCGACAGCGTGGCCGGCGAGGCCAATCTCGGCACGCTGCGCTACCTGCTGATCGTCCCGGTCAGCCGGACCCGGCTGCTCGCGTCGAAGTTCGCGGCGCTGGTGGCCTGGTGCGTGCTCATGACGGCGGTGCCGGCCCTGATCGGTCTGTTGATCGGGGTCATCTTGTTCCCCAACGCTCAGATCACCGTGCTCTCCGGCAATCAGATCGGCCTGGCCGACGGGTCCGCGCGGCTGCTGGTGGCCATCGGCTACGGCGCGCTGATGATGATCGGGTTCGCCGCGCTGGCCTTGTTCATCTCGACCCTCACCGAGGTTCCGATCGCCGCGATGGCCACCGCGTTGACGCTGGCCGTGGTGATGCAGGTGCTCGACCTCGTGTCGGCGCTGCACGCGATCCACCCCTGGCTGATCAGCCACTACTTCTTCAACATCAGCGACCTGCTGCGCGCGCCGGTGGACTTCAGCCGGCTGCAGCACGGCGCGCTCGTCGCACTGGGCTACGTGCTGGTCTTCTGGACCGCGGCCTGGGCCCGACTGAGCACCAAGGACATCTCGAGCTGACCTCAGGCCTCGCCGAACTCGTCGGAGGCGCGCCGCTGTCGCAGGGCCGTCCAGCACTCGTCGAGTTCGCGTTCGATCCGCTCCAGCCGGGTCCGCTCGCGGGAATTGAGCCCGATGCCGGTGTGAGTCGATCGAAGGTGCTTCTCCTCGGCGACCAGGTCGTGAATCTGGCGCAAGATCGGCCGCTCCGTCTGCAGGGTCATGGCACGCTCCTCTGGCTGCGCTCCCGTGCCTACAGTGTGGGGCAGCGCGGCGTTTTGCGCAGCCGGGTCCGTGGCCGCGGCCGGGCGAGGCCCAGATTGCGGGCCGGGCGAGGCCCAGATTGCGGGCCGGGCGAGGCCCCGATTAGGGCGTGCTCGGCAGGCCGCCGAGGTTGCCCAGCGCCGACTGAAGCTCAGACAGCGCCGCGCTCGAGTCGCCGTTGACGCAGGACCGGGCCGCGGTCTGGGTCGACTGCAGGGCCGAGCGGAGTTGCTGGGCGACCGTGGGATCAGGCGGCAGCGGTTGGCTGAGCAACCGCGTCGACTCCGACAGCAGTGACGCGCACACCGAAGTGGCCGCGCTGGCCGAGCCGCTCTGCTGGTCGCCGTTCAGCGTCGAGAGTTGGCTGCCCAGCGCGGTGAGGTCCTTGGCGTGCTGCAAGGCCCAAGTGGCGGTGCCGACGTCCGAGCCGAGGCCGGACAGCAGGCTGGCGCCGGATTGACCAGCGGCCGCGCTGGCGAGCCCGGTCGTGCCCAGGCCGCCGCTGCTGGTGCAGGCGCTGAGCGCGAGCCCGCTGACCAGGACCGCAACGGCGGGAGCGAGCAGTCGCATCGGAGCCTCCGAGTCGGAATCAATTCACCCACCCGATCGACCGGGCAGCCGCCGGCGTGAGGATGTCGGGCTGATTCGGGACGCTCATAGCCGGCCGACCTACACTGCGGGACGTGAACGACGAGCCTGAGAACCTGCCCCACCAGACCTTGACCCCCTCGTCGACGTGAGCGGGATCAGCGCGCGACTGGCCAATCAGCGCGTCGCGGTGAGCGTGGTGTTCGTCGCGGTGATGTTCATGAACATCATGGACGTCACCATCGTCAACGTCGCCTTACCTCGGCTGGGGCGCGATCTGGGAGCGGCGCCGACCGCGGTGAGCGCGGTGTCCATCGGCTACCTGGTGAGTCTGGCCGTGGTCATCCCCGCTTCGGGTTGGCTCGGTGACCGCTTCGGCACCAAGCCCGTGCTGCTGACGGCGACGGTGATCTTCACCGTCGCGTCGGCGCTGTGCGGCGCCGCCCAGACCTTCGACCAGCTGGTGATCTTCCGAGTGCTGCAGGGCGTGGGCGGCGGGATGCTCACGCCGGTGGGCATGGCGATGCTGTTCCGGGCCTTCCCGCCCGAGGAGCGCGTTCGGGCCTCCAGCATCTTGACCACGCCGACCGCGCTCGCCCCGGCCATCGGCCCGGTGCTGGGCGGAATCCTGGTGACCACGTTGTCCTGGCGCTGGGTGTTCTACGTGAACCTGCCGATCGGCGCGTTCGCGCTGATCTTCGGACTGGTGTTCCTAGCGGATCAGGAGACCGCGCAGGAGCGGACTCCCTTCGACCTTCCCGGCTTCTTGCTGTCCGGGTTCGGTTTCGCGGCGCTGATGTTCGGGGTCAGCGAGGGCCCCGAGCGGGGCTGGCGCACCCCGGTCGTGCTGGGCTCCATCATCGTCGGGGTCATCCTGATCGCCGCGATGGTGCGCCAGCAGTTGAGCGCGAGCACCCCGTTGCTCAAGCTGCGGCTCTACGCCGATCGGCTGTTCCGCTCGGCCAACGCGGTGATCTTCCTGTCCACCGCGGCGTTCCTGGGCGTGCTCTACCTGGTGGCCCTCTTCTTCCAGGACGGACTGGGCTTGTCGGCGCTGCAGTCCGGTTTGTCGACCTTCCCCGAGGCGCTCGGCGTGATGCTGGGCGCCCAGATGGCCAGCCGGGTGCTCTACCCCCGTTTCGGTCCGCGGCGCCTGATGGCCGGCGGCTTGGTCGGCATCGCGGTGGCGATGGCCCTGATGTCGCTCATCGACGGCCGCGGCGATCTGTGGCCGATGCGGCTGCTCATGCTGCTGTTGGGCTACTGCATGGCGCATGTCTTCGTGCCGACCCAGGCGGCGGCGTTCGCCCGGATCGCGCCCGTGGACACCGGGCGGGCCTCGACGCTGTTCAACGCGATCCGCCAACTCGGCGGCGCGGTCGGGGTGGCCGTGCTCACCACCGCGCTCAGTTTGGCCGGCCTCGGAGAAAGTCGGACGAGCGTCGAGTCGCTGCATCCCTACCACGTCGCCTTCCTGGTGGCCGCGGCCATGGCCTTGGCCGCCGCCGGCTTCGCGTTGACCATTCACGACGAGGACGCCGCCGCGACTCGGGTGCGGCGCGGCCGGGCCGCTTCGCCGGGCCGGGTGGGGCAGGCCGTTCCGGCGATCGAGGGCTAGCCGGGCCACGTCGCCTTCCTGCGCGGTCTTCTTGTCCCCGGTCCGCTGGAAGATCGTTACAGACAGGGCGCGCCGGCAGCGGTACGGTCAGTGGTCCAATCAGTTGTCCTGAGGGGGAAAGATGGACACTTTCGTCATGCTGAGCAGGCTATCCACGCTGGGCGGCCAGACTCTGCACACCCATCCGGACCGGCTCGCCGACGTCGACGCGGAGGTCGAGGTGATGCGGTGCAAGGTGATCGGGCAGTGGGCGCTGCTGGGGCAGTACGACTTCCTGACCATCATCGAGGCGCCCGACGCGGAGACCGCCGCCCACCTTTCGGTGGATCTCGCCTCGCGCGGCACCGTGCAGATCGAGACCATGGCTGCGATTCCGCTGCAGCGATTCATCAACAAACTCAAGGGCGACGAGCAGCTGGGCAAGGGCGAGGTGGAGCGCGAGTAGCCGCGGGCTAGCGCCGCGTCGGATCAGCCGCCGACCTTGGCTGGGTCTGAGCGGACGGGCAGCGGCGCAGCCAGCCGGATTTCGACCTCGTAGTCGGGCATCCGGTCTAGCACCGTGGTCAGCCTGCGCTTGAACGCCATGCGGGCCAAGGTGATCTCCTCGAACTCAGGCCGATAGCGATCGTTCTCGCGATCGTTCAGTAGAGGACGATGGCCTGTTCTGGGCAGGAGCCGGCCGCCTCGGCGACTGCCGCCTCCTGGTCGGGCGGGACCTGCTCGAGGACCGCGTGCGAGTGGCCGTCGATGTCGCTGAGCTCGAACATGGCCGGAGCTCGCATGGCGCAGAGCGTGTGCCCTTGGCAGAGTTCCGGATCGACCCGAACCTTCACGGTGATTCCTCCTCGTGGGGACCTGCGCTGGTGAATCGAGTGGCTGTCGGGCCGTGCGGTCAAGTCGTGTTGTCAGCTGGAGAAGCGGCTGGCGCCCCGCTCGGAATGGGATCCCGGGCCGTCTCAACTGCGAGCTTCCGGTCGGATTTAGTCGCGCGTCTTGGATATCACTTTGGCTTGACCGTGTCTAGGGCCGCAGTGGTGCGCGGTGCCTAGGTCGCGTCGTCCTGAGTTGAGCGCTTCCTGGGCTGCCCCGTGGGTTGGCGCGGCATTTTCATCCACGTGGACGATGTTGTGGGGCCTGAACGGCGGTGCGGCTCGCGTTTTCGTCCAGGTGGACGATTCTGAGCGTGCGCGGGTGGTACGGCGGCGCGTTTTCGTCCAGGTGGACGATTCTGAGCGTGCGCGGGTGGTGCGGCGGGGCGTTTTCGTCCAGGTGGATGAATTTGCGCGGATGAATTTGAGCGGACGTTGCGCGGACGATCAGGTCGCGCCGATCGCTCAGAACAGGCTTGCCGCTCCGAGATCGTCGGCGTGCCGGTCGCCGCCGGGGCGGTGGCGCCCGCTATTGCGAGGCTCGGCGTCGGCCGCCCGGTATCGATAGGTCGTGTTCTGGTCCTGGATCATGAACGTCTCGATGCCGCTGCGGGCCCAGTGCAGGATGAGCAAGCCGTAGCGATCGGCGAGCTTCACCAAGGTGGCCATGTCAGCGACGTCGACCACCGGCCGGCCCGACGCGACGGGCATCGGCGCGACCGCGACGAGCAGGGCCGCGTGCCGTTTCTTGATGCTGTCCGCCTCGCTGTCGTTACGTTCGCGTCGCTTGCGCAGCAGCAGCAGCGTGCCGCTGGCGGCACTGCCCAGCAGGATGACGACGGCGAGGACGGCAGCCGTCGACCGCGGGATCCGACGACCCAGCAGCACGACGGAATGGGCGTTGGCGTTGCTCGCCGCGGTCGGAGGGGTAACCGCCGCCGGCGCATTGGGCGCGGTGACGGTCAAGGACGCCGGGCCGTTGGCGACGGTGAGCTGCAACGGCGTGATGTTGAGCTTCAACGGCGCGGCCCACGGCTTCGCCCCGACCGCAGTGAAGCTGGGCTGAACGGCCATTGTCAGCAGGCTGGTTGGAAACGCCGTCACTTTCGCCGCGGCTTGGGCCCGGGCGGCGAGGACGGCGATGTTCAGATGGACGGTGCCCGCGTAGTGATCGCCCGCGAACGTGACGGTCGGGGCGAGCTTGATCGACGTGTGCCAACCTGAGGGCGCCGACAGGATTCCGGTGACCGCGACCGAGCCAGGCGCGCCGGTGTAGTCGAAGTGCACGTCGACGGACTCGGTGACCTTGCGAAAGATCGGATCGGGCGAGCGGACGGTCGTGCCGTCGTAGGCGGCGCTGGGTTTCACCTTTGCGCTATAGGAGAAGACGACTTGGTCCGGGCTCGCGACGGTCGCAGCCGACAGGCTTGCGGTGGCCGCGGAGCCCGCCGCGGTCAGTGTGCTTTTATCGCCGGGCGTGCTGGCCTTGGTGGTGGTGCCGGTCCAGGCCAACCAGGCCACCGTGAGCAGCAACAGGCCGAGGACGGCCGACAACGCGGTGACCAGTGTTCCGGTCCTCGTGCGGGTTGTCGTAAGCGAAGTCGGGGCGTTCTCGCGTCGGCTGCCATGGCGCGGACGCTCGCTGGGCGACTTCCGCCCGGTGGTGATGGCGATGGCGGCCAGAATAAGGATCAACCCGACCGCGATCGGGACGACCGAGCGCGCGCGATGCAGCCAGACGCCGCCGCCTTTGATCTGCCGGGACAGGCTTCCGATCAGCTCGTTCTTGGTGACGGGGTCTGGGTCGAGCCAGCTGTTGTTGTCGCCTTTGAAGGTGTAAAGGCCGTTCTGGATCTTGACGATGCGGTGCATGACCACGGTGTGCAGGGCGTCGCTGTGGTAGGCGACGATGTCTCCGACGTGGTACTGGCTGCTGACTCGCATGATGGCCAGATCGCCGGTGTGAAATCGCGGCTCCATGCTCGTGCCGTGGGTGACGATGTAAGCGGTGCTGCCGCCTAGCGAGACGGGCCAGGCGAAGTACAGGCCAAGGATGAGCAGCGCAACGATGACCGCGGTCGAGGCCAACGCGCCTCGACTCTGCATCCTCGTCCTGATCATGTTTGGCCTTTTCCGCGAAGGGTTGGTGGTCGGAGCGGGTGAGCTCCGACCACCAACCGACTGCGTGTGACTAGGAGTTCACGACGGTGAGGTCGGTGGCGCCCAGGTTCGCGGTGGCGGGCAGATCCGCGGTCAGGCAGGTGATGGTGGTGGCGCCGGCCGCGTACGGCGTGTACGAGCAGGCGTACGGCGAGCCAATGATGGCCAGGCTGCCGTCCTTGAGGGTCATCGTGACGGTGGTGCCGGTGATGTCGGTCGAGCTGTCGAAGACGACGCTGTCGAGCTTGGACGGGTCGGCGGTGTCGGTGACGTAGTGGATGGCCGTGACGGTTGCACCGGTGACGGTGCCCTCGCCGAAGCCAGCGACGCTGTTCGGGACGGTGTTGCTAGCGGTCGATGCTGAGGTGGAACCGATCGCGATGAAGCCGACGGCCACAGCCGCGGCGGCGAAAGCGAGCTTGGTGGACTTGCGCATGGTCATTCTCCTGACGTTGTGCCACGGCGCAGGGGATCCATGGCATCGATACTCGGCTGGGCCGAGTTGACCTTCCTTGGTCTGAGTCCTTATCGGCGCATAGCTGAATGGCGTTAGGTTTTCGTTAGAAAAGAAGAATTGCGGTGCTCGTCGACGAAAGAAGTCGAGAAAAAGCGCCTGGCTTCGACAAAAAAAATAGGCGTCAATTAGCGCTGGCTCGAATTCAGATCGCGTCCGCAGCCCAGCTAAAGGGGCCTGGTTACGGTTGTCCGGATGAGCAGGCCTGTCGTCGGTAGGCGCTCGGAGTTTGGCCGGTGTAGGCGGTGAAGGAGCGCGCGAATGCGCTGGGGCTTTCAAATCCCACTTCGACGGCGACGCTGAGAACGGTCACGTCCGGCTGGCTCAGCAGGGACATCGCCCGCAGCAGCCTCGATCGCAGCAGATATTGCCGCCAGGTCAGGCTGGTCGCGGCGAAGAATCGTCTGCGTAAAGTCCGCTCGGACATTGCGCTGTGCGCGCAGACCAGGTCAAGAGTCACCGACTGCAGATGGCGGTCGGTGAAGCGCATCGCCTCGGCGATCACCGGATCGGCGCTGGTCGGGAGGTGAAAGGGCGCCTCGTTGGCCAGGCTTTCGGTCAGCACGTCGGCCAGAGCGAGGAAGAACGTGTCGGCGGCGGTGTCGGCGCCGGTGCGAGTAATGGGCCACCGTGCGGCATAGACGATCATTTCCCGAAGCACGGGTGTGACGATCAGGACCCGCGCGCGCTGCTGGCCCGGGTTGATCAGGACGGGATCGAAGAAGACCGAGACGGTGCGCACGTTCTTCAACGTGGTGCGGTGGACTAGGCCGGCGGGGATCCACACGGCCTGCTGCGGCGGCAGTAAGTAACGGGCGGAATCGGTCTCCACTTGGACGACGCCTTGGAACGCGTACTCGACTTGGTGCAGGTCGTGGACGTGCCAATCGGTCCGCACATCGTCATCGAGCGGGTAGGTGCCCGCCGTGAGCGAGGAGTCTGAGCGCAGATGCGACGGCTGGGCTTTGGCCGGTGGAGGCGCAGAGTCGGCCGATTGCGCGTGGACGGTCATGCTCGCCGACTGTACTAATGGCGACATGACATTGATAGCCGCGACGACGACAGCCGCAACGACGTGAACCGCGGCCATCTGGAGTACCTGGCCAGCGACGAATGGGCGAGCGCCCTGCGCACCGACCTGCTCCCTTGGCTGGAGGAGGTCGGCGACTTGGGCGAGGACGTGCTCGAGATCGGTCCGGGCCCCGGGCTGACCACGGATCTGCTGCGCGACCGCGCGGCTCGCGTGACCGCCGTCGAGATCGACCAGGATCTAGCGGACTCGCTGCGACAGCGCTTGGACGGC
>JAOPUY010000532.1 GCA_025963265.1 Frankiales bacterium
ATTCTCGCCTATCAGCCGGCCGCTGCGATCCGCGTCGTGTCCGCCCGCGTAGTCGCTGGAGCAAGCAGAGGTCAGCGACGCTCCTCGCGGGCCTTGCATTGGGCGTCCAGGGTGGCCATCGGCAGGGCTTGCAACCGCGCGATCGGGATCGGCCGGCCACACTCCTCGCACAGGCCGTAAGTGCCGTTGTCGATGCGGTGGATGGCCCGCTCGATCTGCAGGATCAGGTCGTGGCGGTTGGCGGTGATGGACTGCTCTTGTTCCCGCTCGAAGGTCTTGCTGCCGGCGTCGGCCTGGTCATCGCCGGCGCCATCGGTGTGCGACTGCTGCAAGTCGTTGAGCTGAGCCACGGAGATCGCGTACTCGCGGTCGAGCTCGCCGAACTCGGCCTCTAACTGGGCCCGCAGGCTCGCCAAATCGGACGGGCTGAGCTCGGATTTCGCCGGTTCGCCGACCGGGGCTTGGGCCGCCTTCGCGGCGGACCTCTTCGCTGGCGTCGCTTTCTCCACGGCCGCCTGGTCAACCGGCGCCGCCGGGTTAGCTGGCCCGGCCTTCTTGACGGGCGCCGCCTTCTTGGCCGGGGCCTTAACCGGGGCCGCCTTCGTCGCGGCCTCCGTCGCCTTGGCTGGCGCCGTCGCCTTGACGGCCGGAGCGGCCTTGTTGGCGGCCGCCTTCGTGACCGGCGCGACCTTCTTAGCTGGGGCTGCTTTAGCTGGGGCTGCCTTAGCTGGGGGCGCCTTGGCTGGGGCGGCCTTAGCTGGGGCCGCCTTCGTGACCGGTGCGACCTTCTTAGCCGGCGCGGTCTTCTTAGCCGCCGTCTTCACGGCCGAGGTCTTCACGGCCGCTGTCTTCGCGGCGGCTGCCTTCACGGCCGGCGCCTTCTTGGCCGGAGCGGCTTTGTTGGCGGCACTGTTGGCGGCCGAAGCGGCCGCCGATTTGGCGGGCGCGGTCTTCTTGGCCGGAGCAGTCTTGCTAGCCGTGGCGGCGCGGGTGCTGGCAGCCTTGGCCGGCGCCTTGGCGGCGGCGACCTTCTTCGATGCTTGCTTCGCTGGCGCCTGGTTCGTTGGGGTCACGAGGTCTGCCTTCTGGGCTCCGGACACACGGTTATCGGTCGGCAACGTTCGAAATTGAAAGTGAGCTTCAAGAGCGCTGAGAATACGAGCGCGCTGACCTTCCCGCCAGCCGACACACTGTAACTCACGCCGAAAACGAACTTTTACCTCATAACTCGGCCAGTGACGGCGTCGGAACGCCCTCGGTGTCGGGTTGCCCGGGCCCAGTAGACTGGGGTGGCGCGCGATAGAGGACAAGTAGCTTCCGGACACGAGCATGAGCGAGCTGGGGATCGGTGCGAGCCCAGGGCAGACGACCGGCAGCGAAATCACCTCGGCAGCATCGGAAGAACCAGTCCGCCCCACCGGCGGCTGAATTAGACCCGGACGCGCACGCACGAGCGGGCAGTCGGCGCAGTTTGGCCGGCGGTCAAGGAGGGTGGCACCGCGGCCGATCGGCTACCAGCGATCGGTCGTCCCTTCACCGAAACGCGTTGGCGGCCTCTCGCCAGCGCACTTGGCGAAGGAGCACCACCCGTGACCGACCAGAGCTACCGCAGCGACCAGAGCGTCTACGAGGCTTTGCCCGCGCACGTCGACCTCGCCGCGACCGATCACGAGATCATCGACTTCTGGCAGTCGGCCGACGTCTTCCAACGCAGCCTGGCCCAGACCGCCGACGGGCCCACCTTCACCTTCTACGAGGGTCCGCCCACCGCGAACGGAACGCCGGGCACGCACCATATCGAGGCCCGGGCCTTCAAGGACCTCTTCCCTCGGTTCAAGACCATGAAGGGCTACCACGTCGGGCGGATGGCGGGCTGGGACTGCCACGGACTGCCAGTCGAGCTGGCGGTCGAGAAGCAACTCGGCTTCACCGGCAAGCCCGATATCGAGCGGTACGGGATCGCCGAGTTCAACGCCAAGTGCCGGGCCGAGGTGCAACGCAACGTCGGCCAGTTCACCACCATGAGCGAGCGGATGGGCTACTGGACCGACTACGACAACGCTTATTGGACGATGAACACGTCCTACATCGAATCGGTGTGGTGGGCCCTGAAGCAGATCTTCGAGCAGGGTCTGCTGGTCGAGAGCCACCGGGTGTCCCCCTACTGCCCGCGCTGCGGCACCACCCTGTCCGACCACGAGGTCGCCCAAGGCTATGAGAACATCGTCGATCCGTCGGTGTACTTCCGGCTGCCGGTGACCGAGGGGCCGCTGGCCGATCTCGGGGCCGACCTGCTGGTCTGGACGACCCAGCCCTGGACCATCTACGTCAACACCGCGGTCGCCGTGCACCCCGACGTCGCCTACGTCGCCGCGCGGACCGCCGGGGGCGATGTCCTCGTAGTCGCCGAGCCTTTGGTCAGCGCGGTCCTCGGCGACGACGTGACCGAGGTCGGCCGCTGGCTGGGCCGCGAACTCGAAGGCACCCACTACCAAGCGGCCTACGACGAGGTCGAGGGCATCGTGGACGCCCGCTACATCGCGCTGGCCGACTACGTCACGGTCGATTCCGGCACCGGGCTGGTCGGCCAGTCCCCCGCCTTCGGCGCCGATGACCTCGCCACCGCCCGCCGGTACGGACTGCCGGTCATCAACCCGGTCGACGGGGCCGGCCACTTCCAGGCCGGCCTGCCGCTGGTCGGCGGGAAGTTCTTCAAGGACGCCGACGAGCCGGTGATGAACGATCTGCGGGCGCGCGGGCTGCTGTTCCGGCACGTGCCGTTCGAGCACTCCTACCCCCATTGCTGGCGTTGTCACACGCCGCTGATGTACTACGCGCTGCCCTCGTTCTACATCCGGACCACCGAGCGCAAGCAGGAGCTGATCGCCCAGAACGAGGCCACGAACTGGTATCCGGACACCATCAAGCACGGTCGTTACGGCGACTGGCTGGACAACAACATCGACTGGGCGCTGTCCCGGGACCGGTACTGGGGCACGCCGCTGCCGATCTGGCGCAACGACCTCGACCCAGCCGACCTGATCTGCGTCGGCTCGCTGGCCGAGCTGTCCGAGCTGACTGGTCAAGACCTCTCCGGCCTCGACCCGCATCGGCCCTACGTCGACGCGCCCACCTTCACCCGGCCGGGTGTCGCCGGCACTTTTCGCCGTGTCCCGCAGGTGATCGACGGCTGGTTCGACTCCGGCGCGATGCCGTTCGCGCAGTTCGGCGCGCCGCACCGCAATGCCGAGCTGGCGAAGGCCAACTACCCCGCCGACTTCATC
>JAOPUY010000412.1 GCA_025963265.1 Frankiales bacterium
GAGCGTTACCAGCGGCGACTGGCAGAGTCCCAGGCCCTCGATTTCGACGACCTGATCATGACAACGGTTCGGCTGCTGCAGGAGCACCCGCAGGTCGCCGAGCACTACCGGCGCCGCTTCCGCCAGGTGATGGTGGATGAGTACCAGGACACCAACCACGCGCAGTACGTGCTGGTCGCCGAGCTCTGCCGGGCGATGCCCGAACTGGGTATCGAGGCGGCCGAGCTGTGCGTCGTCGGCGACGCCGACCAATCCATTTACGCCTTCCGCGGCGCCACTATCCGCAACATCGACGAGTTCGAGCGCGACTACCCGAGCGCCACCACCATCCTGCTCGAGCAGAATTACCGCTCGACCCAGACGATCCTCGGCGCGGCCAACGCGGTCATCGCGCGCAACCCCGACCGGCGCCCGAAGAACCTCTGGTCCGATGCCGGCGACGGACGGCACATCGAGGGCTACGTCGCCGAGAACGAGCACGATGAGGCCCGCTGGGTCGCCGAGAAAGTGGACGGCCTGACTCGCGCTGTCGACGCGACTCCATCGGAGATGGCGGTTTTCTACCGCACCAACGCGCAGTCGCGGGTCTTCGAGGACATCTTCATTCGGCTCGGCCTGCCCTACAAGGTGGTCGGCGGCGTGCGGTTCTACGAGCGCAAAGAGGTGCGCGACATCCTGGCCTACCTGCGGGTGATCTCGACTCCACTCGACGTCGTCAGCCTGCGGCGCATCCTCACCACCCCCCGGCGGGGGATCGGCGACCGGGCCGAGCTGTTCCTGCAGACCTACGCCGAGCAGGAGCGCATTCCCTTCGCCGAGGCGCTGATCCGGGCCGACCTGATCACCGGCCTGGCCCCGCGCTCGGCCAACGCCATCGCCGGCTTCGTCCGGCTGCTGGGCGACCTGCGCGCGGTGGCGGCCAGCGAGGAGCACGGCTCGCCCAGCAACGTGATCGAGCAGGTGCTGGCCCAGACCGGCTACTTGGCCGAGCTCGAGGCCAGCCACGACCCGCAGGACGAAGGCCGGGTCGACAACCTCCGCGAGCTGGTCAGCGTGGCCGCGGAGTTCGAGGAGCAGCGGGCCCAAATCGAGATCACCGACGACGACGGCCAGACCCGGACGGCGCCAGCCGACCTCGGCGCCTTCCTCGAGCACGTCTCACTGGTCGCCGACGCCGACTCGATCCCCGACCAAGCCGGCGGCCTGGTCACGCTGATGACGCTGCACACCGCCAAGGGGCTGGAGTTCCCGGTCGTGTTCCTGACCGGCATGGAGGACGGCATCTTTCCGCACCAGCGGACTTTCGGCGACGCCACCGAGCTGGCCGAGGAGCGCCGGCTGGCCTACGTCGGGATCACCCGGGCCAAGTCCCGGCTGTACCTGTCACGGTCGATCACCCGCTCGGCCTGGGGCACCCCGCAGTACTACCCGGCCTCGCGCTTCCTCGACGAGGTGCCGGCCGAACTCGTGCAATGGTCGGGCGCGATCGACCGCGAGCCGTTCACCGGCTACCCGGACGAGAACCGCGGCAGCGGCCAGTACTCCGATCACGGCTACCGGGCCGGCGCCGGCCAGCGCCCGGCGGCTCGCGCCAGCTCCAGCGCCAGCTCCTCGAGTTTCGGCATGAAGAAGCTGGACAAAGCCATCCCGAGCTTGCAGGTGGGCGACCGAGTCACCCACGACACGTTCGGACTCGGAACGGTCGTGGCGATGCGCGGCGCCGCCGAGAAGGCGCAGGCCGAGGTGGACTTCGGCTCACTCGGGCCGAAATGGCTCGTCCTGCGCTTCGCCCCGCTTCAGAAACTCTGAGCCGCGCTAGCCCGGCTTTCCCGAGCCGAGCGGCCCGCACTCCTTCGACGGCCCGGCGTAGTCGGGCGAGGTGAGGATGAGCAGCGGTCCGTCGGTGAAACTCACGTGGTATCCGTGGGCCAGCGCCTCGGCGTAGATGGTGCCGGGCGGCTCGCCGTCGTTGCCGCCGACCGAGCTCTGGGACAGATCGAGGGCAATCAGGTCCGCGCGCCAACCCAGCATCCCCGGAATCGACACGTAGTCCCGATCGGTGAGATGTCCGGCCAGCCGATCGTCGGCTTCGACGCAGACGTCGGCCGGAATCTGGTCGACGGTCGCCTGCTGAGCCTTCATCTCACTGGTCAGGGTGAACAGCCTGCCGCGGAACAGGTCGTTGAGCACCGCCACGTTGCGGTCGCCGGCGGTGATCACCACTGGCGCGAGGACCAGGAACACGCACAGCGCCGCCCGCAACCGCGGACGGGTGAACAGCCCCAGCCGCCCGGCGCCGTCCACCATCGCCAGCACCAAGATCACCCAGGGCAGGGCGTTGTAGTGGTAGGCCGGCTGCCAGAGCCGGTAACGCTCCGCCGGCTCGAAGAACCGTTGCGCCAGCAGCGGCAACGCGATCCAGCTGTAGCGCGAGCGGAACGGCAGCAACGCCAGCGGCACCACGAGCAACAGCAGCGTCCGGGTCTTGACCCAGGGGGTGAAGAACAGATCGATGACGTGCCAGGGGCGCTTGAGCGAGTTGAGGACGGCCGACTTGAGGTCTGGACCGAGGGTGGGGCCGTACTGCCAGTAGGCGAACTGGCCGTTGGGCGAGAAGTGGGGCAAGATCACCGCAGTCGCGAGCTCGTACATCGCGACGCCGGCCACGACCAGGACCAGCCCGGGCCACCAGCCGCGCCCGGTCAGCCGTGAACGCCACGCCCGCCCGTCCCGCCACCCGCGCCAACGCAGCAGGGCCCGGCCGTCTCGTCCCTGGGCCAGGCGCAGCAGGCCGATGATCAGCACCAAGATGCCCATGTCCTCGCGGACCAGCAGCAGCATTCCGCACCAGAGCAGCAGTGCGCGGTCCGCTTTCCGGTCCAGGGCGTCGATGGCCAGCGCCAGGATCGGCACGCCCCAGGCGACCTCGTGGAAGTCGAAGTTGACCATCGTCTGAAAGGCCCAGCTGGCCGCGTAGCCGAAGCAGATCGCCAGGCTGGCCGCGGGGGTGGTGCGCCGGCGGGCGAAGCGGTAGACCACCGGGATCGACAGCGAGATGAGCGCCGCCTGCAAGATCAGCAGGGTCTGCGGGTTGTCCCAGATCCAGTAGAACGGGGCGCCGAGGGCGATGATCGGGTGGAAGTGGTCGCCGAAGATGTTGTAGCCCGGGCCCTTGAGCGGCACGATCGGCGCTTGGAAGTGTGCGTACCGCCGAACCGCCTGGTCGAAGATCCCCAGGTCGTAGCCCGCCGTGCCGAACTGGCGATGGCGCAGCAGCGCGGTGGCCGTGTACACCGCGAAGAACGCTGTGCAGAGGGTCAGGAGCGCCCAATGCTGGCCGAGGTTGCGCAGCGACCGGCCGACGGTGCGGGGTCGCCGCAGGTCGCGGGTGGGGGCAATCGTCATGAGGCCGGGTGCGCCGACGCCGGACTGGTCTGGCGCCAGACCCGGGACACCGCCACCCAGGTCAGGTAGACCAGCAGACCGTTGCGCACGGCGAGCACCGTCATCCACAGCGGCATCACCGCCTGGGCCTTCACGATCGCGTTGTAGCCGATGGGGTACTCGAGTTGGGTCGCCAGCGCCGCGATCAGCAGCAGCCGCGCGAATCGGCGCAGCTCCGGCTTGCCCGGCGCGCGCACCGCCAGCGCCGCGGTCGGACCCCCGAGCCAAAGGAGGTACTGCGGGCTCAGGGTCTTGTTGGTGACGGTCACGATCAACGCCGTGGCCAGGAATAGCCAGCCCAGGGTCTCGGCCGAGGGGTCGGGGTGGCGGGCGCCGCGCCACCAGAGCGCGATCAAGACGAGACCGCCCAGCACGGTCAGCCCGCTGGAGACCTGGGCGGCGGCGTGCACGCCGGCGCCGAAGATCTCGAAAGCCTTGTAACGCGAGAGGGCGACCGTCCAGGTGCTGTGGTCGAAGATCCGGGCCACCATCAGCGGGGTGGCCGGAACGGCCTCGATCTGCAGCCCGCGGGCGCTCTGCCAGTGCAGTGGCGAGATGGTGCGGCCGTAGCCGACGATGAGCAGCGACAGCGCCAGGAGGCCGCCGGCGGTGGCGATGAATCCGGTCAGCACCGCTCGCCGGTCGCCCCGTCGAATGAGGAACGTGGGCAGCATGACGGCGGGCCAGAGCTTGAGCGAGGCCCCGATGGCGGTCAGCGCGCCGGCCAGCGCGGGCCGCCGGATCGCCACCAGCACCGCGCCGCCGGCCAGCGCCGCCGGCACCAGGTCGAACCGAAAGTAGGCCAGCGGGCCGATCGCGGGGACGAACCACAGCCACAGGTTGGTCGCGTCGCCGCGGCGCCGGCCGTCGCCCCGCCAGAGCAGTCCGGTGAACACGGCGTCGACCAGCAGCATCGAGAGGGCGAACAGCACCACGAAGGCGACCTGGTTGCCGAAGCCGAGCGCGAACTGGGGGACGAGCAGCAGCAGCACCGGGCTCGGGTACTCCTGCAGGGTGTCGTGCAAGCCGAGGCCGTGGAAGAGCTCATGCAGGCTGGTGGCGTAGTAGCGCACGTCGCCGGCGACGTCGCTTTCGTGCGCGTAGACCAGGATCGCGAACGTCAGCGCGCGCGAGAGGACCCAGCGCAGCACGATCGACGCGCGGCCCTCGGCGATCAGCGCAACCGGCAGCGGCGGCAGTTGCCGAGCAGTGCTGCTCGCCATCTGGCCGCCCCTCGCCGCTTGATCACACTGCCCCGGGGCAGACCCGGAACCCGCCCCGGCGAGCAGAAGTTTAGGCGGTGGGTTCAGGCGTTGGGGTTGTAGGGACCCACGGCGACCCCACGCGCCGTCAGCCAGGGCACGGGATCGAGATAGGGCCCGGTCATCCCGCCTTGGCGCACCCCGAAGTGCAGATGGGGCCCGGTGGCCTCGCCGTCGGCGCCGATGTGGGCGATCAGCTGGCCGGCGTGCACGACCTGCCCGACCGAGACGAGCACCGAGTACATGTGCCCGTAAATGCTGACATCGCCGTTGGAGTGCTGGATCACGATCCAGTGGCCGAAGCCCTCGCTGGGTCCGGCCTCGATCACCACCCCGTCGCCGACCGCGACGATGGGGGAGCCGAGCGGGCCGGCGAGGTCGATCCCCTCGTGCATCTCGCCCCACCGCATGCAGAAGCAGGAGGACATCTCACCCTCGCTGGGCCGGACCCAGGTCCCGGCGACCGTCCGGCCGGCTTGCACCGCGGGCAGGCTCTGGCGGGCGGGCAGCGCTGACGCGTCGAGGTCGGAGGCGGAACTGGTCGAGGTCGCCGCGCCGGCCGAAGCAGCGTCGGAGGGCCGGTCCTGTCGCGAGACCTTCTCATAGCCACCGTCGTAGCCCGGTTGGTTGGCCGCGAGCGCGCTCAGGTCAGAGTTGACGTCGGCGGCTGATCGTTGGACCGAGCCGGCGCCGTCGCCGCCCAGCAGGTGGAAGGAGTCGCTGACCCCCCAGACGGTCAGCGCGACGACCAGCATCGGAATGGCTGGCACCCGCACCCAGATCGGACGGGTCGCGGTCGTGGGCGCAGCGGCGTGTCGACCCACCCGCAGCCTCCCCAGACGTCAAGCCAGCGGTTTCTGTCAGTAGACAGGTCGTGCGGGCGTTGCCGAACCGTAACCTACTGTCCGGTCCGGAGCAACCACCGCAACCCAGCGAAGGCAGTCGCGTAGCGATCGCGGAATCGCCTGTTTACAAAGTGGAAACCGATCCGAACCCAGCGGCGGCGAGCGCATCGCCGTCCCGCCATGGCCCCGTGGCCGGCCCGCAGCGCGGGATGTGAACCAGGTCACGTCGCAGCCGAGGTTGGCGAACGTCACGTGGCTGCCCCCTTCGGCTGGGCAATGTTCGGGGCTAGCCTGATTCCGAATATCAGCCAGAGCGAACTCAGACGACAGGACGGACTTACTCGTGGATCTGTTCGAGTACCAGGCGAAGCAGCTCTTCGCCGCGCACAATGTTCCGGTGGGGCTCGGCGAAGTAGCCGACACCCCGGAGCAGGCGCAGGCCATCGCGGAACGCATCGGTGGTGTCACCGTCGTCAAGGCCCAGGTCAAGGTCGGCGGTCGCGGCAAGGCCGGCGGCGTGAAGGTCGCGAAGACGCCGGCGGAGGCCTACGAGCACGCCAAGGCGATCCTCGGCATGGACATCAAGGGTCACACGGTGCACCGCGTGCTCGTCGACCCGGGCGCGCAGATCGAGGAGGAGTACTACTTCTCCTTCCTGCTGGATCGCTCAAACCGTACTTTTCTCGCCATGGCCTCGGCCGAGGGCGGCATGGAGATCGAGGAGCTCGCCGTCGAGCGGCCCGAGGCCCTGGCCCGCGTCCCAGTCGACGCCGGAGTCGGCGTCGACCTGGCCCTGGCCACCAAGATCCTGACCGACGCCAAGTTCCCGGCCGAGGTCATCGCGTCCACTGCGCAGACCGTGGTGCAGCTCTGGGAGACCTTCGTCCAGCAGGACGCCACCCTGGTCGAAATCAATCCGCTGGCCCGCGTCGCGTCCGGTGATGTCCTCGCGCTCGACGGCAAAGTATCCCTGGACGAGAACGCCAACTTCCGGCAGGCCGGCAACGAGGACCTCGAGGACAAGGACGCCGCGGATCCGCTCGAGGCCAAGGCCAAGGAGAAGCACCTCAACTACGTCAAACTCGACGGCGAGGTCGGCATCATCGGAAACGGGGCCGGGCTGGTCATGTCGACCCTGGACGTGGTGGCCTACGCCGGCGAGGCCCATGGCGGCGTCAAGCCGGCCAACTTCCTCGACATCGGTGGCGGTGCCTCGGCCGAGGTGATGGCCAACGGCCTGGACATCATCCTTGGTGACCCGTCGGTGAAGTCGGTTTTCGTCAACGTCTTCGGCGGAATCACCTCGT
>JAOPUY010000429.1 GCA_025963265.1 Frankiales bacterium
CGGCCCAAAGCGACCCAGCAGGACAACGTGATGAGGATCAGCGCGAATCCGAAGCCTAGGTCCTCGATCGGCGCGTAGGCCAGCCGCGGCCCGAGGATGTCCGCGCGGTTGTAACTGACGATCGGCAGCCCGGTCAGGATGCCGTTCACCAGCAGCTGAAACCCGCCCAGGATCGCGTAGCTGACCCAGAAGGCGCGTCGGAGCAGCAACCGGGTCGACAGCAGCCGGAGGTCGAGCGCCGCCGCGGCGAGCAGGGCTAGCGCCACCAGCGCGGTGTAACTCACTCTCGCTCCGAGCGCGTCGGCTTCGGCGTCGGTTTCGGCGTCTGCGTCGGCGTCGGCGTCGGCTCGTCACCGATCGACCACTGCGGACGACGGCGCCGGACGGCCTCCAAGGTCAGCACCGCGCAGGTCGGGACGACCACGAAGAAGAGCACTTCCTCGATGGGCAGGCCGGCCAGCCGCGGGGCGAGCACGTACCGGGCGGCGAAGCGCCACTGGCCCGAATGCACCGCGTAGCTGTCCCAGCTCAAGCCGAGCACCAGCCCGGGCAGCAGGGCTAACCCGAGCCGGCGCCAGCGACGCCGCACTCCCGTGCCCAGCAAGAATTCCAGCGGGGCGACCCCGGCCAGGCAGCCGAGCAGGATCGCCAGGTAGCTCAGATGCGACACCGCGGCACCAGGTCCGGAGGACGATCAGTAACCCGAGGCCTGGGCTCGCCGCTTGATCTCGGTGCCGCGGTTGTCGAGCAGCGCCTGGGCGGGAGTGCCGGGCAGGGTGTCATCGGGGCGGAACATCCAGTCCACGACCTCCTCGTCGGTGAACCGCGCGTCGCGCAGCAGCGTGATCACCGAGGGGAGCGCCTTGACGATCGCGCCCCCTTCGAGGAACGCCTCGGGCACGCACCGCCGCCCCTGCCCGTCGAGTACGGCGACGAGCCGCCCGTCCTTGAGCAGCTTGTGCACGTCGATGATCGACACCCCGAGCGCGTCCGCGACATCCGGCAGCGGGCTGAGGGCGATGCCGGCGAACTTCTCGGCGTTGGCGGTTACTTCCGGGTTGGCGTCGGACATGACCCAAGCGTGCCATGTCAGCCGGTCAGCGGATGCGCCAGCCTTCGCGGTTGGGCTCCGGCGAGGCGGCCGAATCGTCGGCCGACCAGGGCGTCGCAGCCGGAAACAGCGAGCTGAGCTGACTCGGGTCGCGGACGCCGGCCGGGAACGGCTGCCGTTGGATCTCGCGGCGCAGGGCCGTCCAGTCCAACGGCGAGGACGAGGCGGCCAGCACCACGTTGCCGAAACGGCGGCCTTTCAGCACGTCGTTGGAGCTGACCAGGGTGACATCGCCAAACACCGCTCGCAGCCCGGCGACGACCCGGCGCAGGTAACGCAGGCCCGGCTCGTCGACCAGGTTGGCCAGCAGCAGGCCGTCGGCCCGCAGCACCCGGGACAGATCGGTGAAGAACTCCACGGTGGTCAGCTCGGGGGGCACCCGTCCGTCCGCGTAGGCGTCGAGGATGACCAGGTCCGCGCTGGCCTCGGCCAACGCCGCCACGCCCTCCTGGCCGGGCACCGGCCGGATGCGGATTCGGTGTTGGCGGGGCAGCGGCAGCCGGCGGCGGACCAGTGCCGTCAGCTCCGCGTCGGGCTCGAGCACGATCTGGGGCGATCCGGGTCGCTGGACCGCCAGGTAGCGGGCCATGGTCAGGCCGCCACCGCCGATGTGGGTGACGGCCAGCGGGCCCGGCCGCCACGAGGCCAGGATGCTGGCGAAGAACTGGACGTACTCGAAGTCCAGGTAAGTCGGGTCCTCGAGGTCGACGTAGGACTGCCGGACGGCGTCCATCACCAGCATCACGCCGCCTGGATGGTCGGTGTCGGCGATGAACTCGATCCTCGGCCTGCCCTGCTGGGCGGGTGTTCGCCCCGAATCGGTCATAGGCTCGACCCTACGTTCCGCGAATTGAGCCCGAGATTCGTCCGGGACAACCGATGTACGGGGGTCTGTCCGGTGTGCCGAGCCGTTCGCCTGGAAATTTACAAACTAGAATCACGGCGTGCAGACGGCCATGGGTGACCCGATCGTGGGCCGGGTCCTGGAAGGACGCTATCGCGTTGTCCAGCGCATCGCCCGTGGCGGCATGTCCACCGTCTACAGCGCCGTCGACCAACGCCTGGACCGCGAGGTCGCAGTCAAGGTGATGTCGGCCAGCCTGTCCAGTGATCCGGCGTTCGCCGATCGCTTCGCCCGCGAGGCCCGAGTGGCGGCTCGCCTCTCGCATGTGAACGCGGTGTCGGTCTATGACCAGGGCACCGACGGCCGCGACGTGTTCCTGGTGATGGAGCTGGTGCGCGGCCGCACCCTGCGCGACCTGATCCGCGAGCGCGGCGTGCTCAGTCCCGCGCTGGCCGTCTCGATCATGGAGCCGGTGCTCGGCGCGCTGGCCGCCGCCCATCGCGCGGGCCTGGTGCACCGCGACGTCAAGCCGGAGAACATCCTGCTCTCCGACGACGGCGGGGTGAAGGTCGCCGACTTCGGGCTGGCGCGCGCGATCGAGGCCGATGCCACCAGCACCCGGACCGGCCTGATGATGGGCACGGTCGCCTACTGCCCGCCGGAGCAGATCGCCCGCGGCCAGGCCGACGCCCGCTCGGATGTCTACGCCGCCGGAATTGTGCTGTTCGAACTGTTGACCGGGGTGGCGCCCTATGTCGGCGACAGCGCTATGGCGGTCGCCTACCAGCACGTCAACTCCGACGTCCCGCCGCCGTCCTCGCGCCAACGAGGCGTGCCGCGACTGCTCGATGAGCTCGTGCAGCGCTCGACCCGGCGCGAGCCGTCGGCCCGTCCACTCGACGCCGGGGCGATGCTGGCCGAGCTGCACGACGTCCGGGTCGACTTGGGGCTGCCCGTGCAGGCGGTGCCGCCCCCGCCGGACGCCGCGGGCGGCGACCCGGATCGGACCCAGGTCATCAATCTCGATCCAGCTGCGCTGGCCGCCGTCGGCCTCACGGCGCCGCCGAGCCCAACGGGTCCGCCCGGTCGCCGGGTCGCGAGTCCGGACCGGCCGACCGCCCCGACCCGGCCCGGACCGCTCGGCGACCCGCTGCAGCGGACCGCGATCAGCGAGCGTCCACTCCTCGGCGACCCCAGTCGGCCCGGTCGGGCTGGCCGCCCCGGGCGATCGGCCAAGTCTGCTAAGCCGGGCAAGCCCCCGCCGCCGGCGGCCCAGGTGGCCAACGCGCAACGCCGACGGCGGGCCCGACGCCGGACCATCCTGGTCGTGCTGCTGATCGTGCTGCTCGGCATCGGCGCCGGCACCGGAGCCTGGTGGTTCATCGTGGGCCGGTACAACCAGGTGCCGAGCGTCAGCGGGATGGCGGCGTCGGCTGCGAGCACGCAACTGAAGGCGGACGGCTTCAAGCTGGCCGCCACCAGCCCCCGCGAGTTCAGCGAGACGGTGGCCGACGGTCAGGTCATCAAGACCAACCCGGGAGCGCACGATCGCGTCCTGAAGGGCAAGACCATCCAACTGGTCGTGTCCAAGGGCAAGGAGCGCTTCACGATCCCCGACGTCATCGGCCAACCGTCCGCGCAGGCCCGTGCCGCGCTCGCTGCGTTGCCAATCACGCCGGTAACCGTGCTCGACTTCGACCCGACAGGCAAGTACCCGCTCGACCGGGTGATCAGCACAAACCCGGCCGCTGGCGCTTTGGTCAAACGGGGCTCGACGCTGACCGAGCACATCTCGAAGGGGCCACCGCCGGTTGCCGTCCCAAATGTGATCAATCAGCCCCGGGCCACCGCGAATCAGACCCTGTCTCAAGCCGGCTTCACCCCAGTCTTCGCCGACGCGTTCTCCGACACGGTGACCGTCGGCGACGTGATCTCGACCAATCCGCCGGCTGCCAGCGCGCTGACCAAGTTCTCCAAGATCAACGTCACGCTGTCCAAGGGGCCGGAGATGGTCACCATCCCGACCGACATCAAGAAGGGCGACAACCCTGACGATGCCAAGGCCGAGTTGGAGGCGCTCGGGCTGCAGGTCGACCCGAAGCAGAAGGACCGCAGCATCTTCGACTTCAGCGCCTACAAGGTCGACAGCATGGTGCCTGCTCAGGGGACGAGCGTAAAGGTCGGCAGCACGGTCATCCTCTACGTCAAGTAACCCGACCATCTAGGCTTGGGCCATGGTCATTGTCATGTCGCCCAGCGCCGGGGACGCCGAGATCGCCGCGGTCATCAGCCACGTCGAGTTGCACGGCGGCCAAGCCTTCGTCAGCCGGGGCGTGAGCCGGACCATCATCGGCGTGGTGGGTTCGGAGACGGTGCTGGAGACGATGGAAGCCGACGGTCTGGCCGGGGTGGCCGACACCATGCGGATCACCGCTCCCTACAAGCTGGTGTCAGCGGCCAATCACACCAAACGCACCACGGTCAGGGTCGGCGGCGTGCCGATCGGGCCCGAGACGTTCACCCTGATCGCCGGACCGTGCGCGGTGGAGACGCCGGAGCAGACCTACGAGTCGGCGATGCTGGCCAAGCGGGCCGGCGCGACCTTGTTGCGGGGCGGCGCCTACAAGCCGCGCAGCTCCCCCTACGCCTTTCAGGGGTTGGGCCTCGACGGGCTGAAGATTCTGTCGGAGGTCCGCGACGCGACCGGTCTGCCGTTCGTCACCGAGGTGCTCGATGTGAAGGACGTGGACGACGTCGCCGAGCACGCCGACATGCTGCAGATCGGCACCCGCAACATGCAGAACTTCGGGCTGCTGCAGGCGGTCGGCGGCGTGGGCAAGCCGGTGATGCTCAAGCGCGGATTAGCGGCGACGTATGAGGAGTGGCTGATGGCCGCGGAGTACATCGCGCAGCGCGGCAATCTCGACATCGTGTTGTGCGAGCGCGGCATTCGAGGCTTCGAGCCCTCCATCCGCAACATGTTCGACGTGTCGGCGGTGCCGATGATGCAGTCGCTGTCGCACTTGCCGATCATCGTCGACCCCTCCCACGCCGCCGGCCGCCGCGACCTGGTCGTGCCGCTGGCCCGCGCGGGCATCGCGGCCGGCGCCGACGGGGTGATGGTCGACGTCCACCCGCACCCGGAGGCGGCGCTCGTCGACGGCGCGCAGGCGTTGTTCGGCGAGTCTCTGGACGAGTTGGCCCAAGTGGTCACCACCTTGCCAGC
>JAOPUY010000489.1 GCA_025963265.1 Frankiales bacterium
GGACTGGAAGGGCGTGTCGCTCGCGGTGCCGATCTGCTGCTTGGCCCCGCGTTCCAGCAGGTCGATGAACGGGTCTCCGGCGATCTGTTCGGAGAACCGGGTGCAGCGCGCACACAGGATGCAGCGCTCACGGTCCAGCAGCACCTGCGAGGAGATGTTGATCGGCTTGGGGTAGACCCGCTTGGTCCCGCCGCTCTCGGCGAACCGGGACTCACCACGGCCGTTGGTCATCGCCTGGTTCTGCAGCGGGCACTCGCCGCCCTTGTCGCACACCGGGCAGTCGAGTGGGTGGTTGATCAGCAGCAGTTCCATCACGCCCTGCTGAGCCTTGTCGGCCACGGACGAGGTCAGCTGAGTCTTGATCACCATGCCGGGCATGACGGTGGTGGTGCATGAGGCGGCGGGCTTCGGCATGCCGCGGCCATTGCCCATGTCGGTCACCTCGACGAGGCACTGTCGGCAGGCGCCGGCCGGGTCGAGCAGTGGGTGATCGCAGAATCGCGGAATCTGGATGCCGATCATCTCGGCGGCCCGAATCAGCAGCGTGCCTTTCGGCACCGAGATCTCGATCCCGTCGATGGTGACGGTGATCAGGTCTTGGGCCGCCTGGGCGCCTTCGGAGGGCTTCTCTGGCGCGACGGTCATGCAGAGACTCCAGTGAGGGTGTGGGCGGGCTTGTTGATCAGCTCGAGGTAATCGTCCCGGAAGTACTTGATCGAGGACATGATGCAACCCGTCGCGCCGTCGCCCAGCGCGCAGAACGAGCGCCCCAGGATGTTGTCGCTGACGTCGAGGAGGGTGTCGATGTCGGCCTCAGTGCCCTCGCCGTGCCAGATCCGCGCGAGGATCTGGGCGGTCCAGTAGTTGCCCTCACGACAGGGAGTGCACTTGCCGCAAGACTCGTGCTCGTAGAACTCGGTCCACTTCAGGACCGCCTGGACGACGTTGTCACCCTCGTCGAAGATCATCACGGCCGAGGTGCCGTTCATCGAGCCGGCTTTGACGACCGCGTCGAAGTCCAACGGAAGGTCCAGGTGCTCGGTCGTGAGCAGCGGCGTGGACGAGCCACCCGGGGTCCAGAACTTCAGGTCTAGGCCGCGGCTCATGCCCCCCGCCATCTCGATCAACTCGCGCAACGTGGTGCCCATCGGAGCCTCGTACTGACCGGGGTTCTTGATCCGTCCGGACAGCGAGTAGATCGACGTCCCCGGCGATCCCTCCGGGCCCAAGCCCTTATGCCACTCGGCGCCGCCGAGCACGATGTAGGGCACCGAGCAGAGCGTGCCCACGTTGTTGACGACGGTCGGAGCGTCATACAGGCCGTTCGTGGCCGGGAACGGCGGCTTGAGCCGAGGCTGGCCGCGCTTGCCCTCCAGCGAATCCAGCAAGGCGGTCTCTTCGCCGCAAATGTATGCGCCAGCCCCACCGTGCACAGTGATGTCGAAGCGCAGGCCGGTGCCGAGCACGTCATCGCCGAGGAAGCCCTTGGCGTAGGCCTCGTTCACGGCCTGCGTCACCCGCCGGATCGCATGGACGGCCTCGCCGCGGATGTACACGAAGGCGTGATTGGCGCGCACTGCGAAGCACGCGATGATGATGCCCTCGATCATCGAGTGCGGGTCGTTCATCATCAACGGCAGGTCACGGCAGGTGCCGGGCTCGCCCTCGTCGGCGTTGACCACGACGTAATGCGGCTTGCCGTCGTTCTGCGGGATGAACTGCCATTTCATGCCCGTCGGGAAGCCGGCGCCGCCACGGCCGCGGAGGTTGGACTCCTTCACCATCGCGATGAGGTCATCCGGCGACATGGTGATGGCCTTCTTCAAGCCGTCGTAGCCCTGCAGGGCCAGGTAGTTCTCGATCAGCCAGGGCGCTTCGGTGCCGAACCGCTTGGTGAGCACGGGAGTCAACGGCATGGTTACTGGCCCTTCTCAGGGGTCGCGTCGTCGGCGGTGCCGGCTGGATGGGCCGGATCGCTGACGGCAGTGGTGAGTGGCGCGTCGTGCGCGCTTGTCGGCTGGCCGCTGGCCGCTTTCGCCTCGCCGAGCTGCGACGGGGCCTGGCCGGTCGGCGTGGGCTCAGTCGACGGGTAGGGCGGCGCCACCTCGCCCCGTTCGGCGGCCAGCTTCACGCCGGCTTCGGTCTGCGGGCCAGTGGCCTCAGCGTTGAGCGCCGCCGGTCGCTGGTCTACGAAGCCAGCGATCTGACGGGAGATCTCCTTGAAGCTGCACAACGGGGCGCCGCGGGTGGGCAGCGGCCGGGCGCCGTTGCGAAGCTCGCCGACCAACTCAGTCGCCGAGTCGGCAGTCTGGTTGTCGAAGAACTCGTAGTTGACGGTGACGACTGGGGCGTAGTCGCAGGCCGCCAAGCACTCGGCGTGCTCCAGCGTGATGCTGCCCGGCTGGCTCGGATCGCCGGCTGTCTCGTTCATGCCGACGCCCAGCAGCTCGGACAGGGTCTTATAGATCTCATCGCCGCCGAGCAGCCCGCAGAGCGTGTTTGTGCATACGCTAACTAGGTATTCACCAGTCGGCTTGCGCTTGTACATCGTGTAGAAGGTGGCGACCGCGGCCACCTGAGCCTTGGTGATGTCCAGGACGTCAGCGCAGAACGCGATGCCGTCAGCCGAGACGTAACCCTGCTCGGATTGCACGAGGTGCAGCATCGGCAGCAGCGCTGAGCGCGACTGCCCCGCCGGATACCGGGCGATGATCTCGTGAGCGCTGGTCAGCACGTCGGCGTCGAAGACGCTCGGATCGCCCGGCCGCTCGATGTCAATGAGGCTCAAACGCGTGTTC
>JAOPUY010000551.1 GCA_025963265.1 Frankiales bacterium
GTCGCCGAGGTCGTCGCCGGCGAACAGCGCTCCCGTGGTGCTCGGCGTCAGCAGCTCGTTCAGCGCGTCCGCTTTCGACAGTCCGGCGATGCGGATCTCCAGCACCGACTTGCCACCGGTCACCTCAAGGCCCTGGGCCTCGGCCAGCTCGCGCACCGGGCGGCTGAGCCGGGCTTGGTTGCCGTCCGGATCGGCGGTCGCCCGGGTGTGCACCACCAGGGACAGCCGCTTGTCCTCCAGCCAGATCGCGGGGTCGACCGCCGCCAGCAGCGGCGGCAGGCTGACTCGCAACTCGGCTAGGCCTGCGGGCTCCGCGCGGGTCTGGCGGTGGCCGTCCCGCCAGCTCTCGGCCCCGTGCAGACCGCTGATGATCAAACCCGGCACGTCGGCGACCGGGGCGAGGCCCAGCAGCGTGGCCACGTCGCGGCCCGTGACGATCGCCACCTGGGCGCCCGACCGGGCCAGCTCGGTCAGGGCCTCGACCAGGCCCGGCACCGGCCGGGCCAGCGCGGGATCGAGCACGATGTCGGCGGCGGTGCCGTCGAAGTCGAGTGCGATCAACGCACCGTCGAGGACGGCGGCCAGCGGCGTGAGGTCAACAGGCATCACTCGAACCTAGCCGTTGGCCACGCGCGGATTGCTCGGTCCGGGCGATCTATCATGGCGCATGCCCGCCTTCCTGGACCGCTCGCCGGAGTTTCAGCAGTTCTGGACGGTCCGCCAGCTGGCCAGCCTGACCACCCTTCGCGCCGATGGCACGCCGCACGTGGTGCCGGTGGGGGTGACCTTCGACCTCGAGACCGGACTGGCTCGGGTTATCTGCTCCCGAGGCTCGGTCAAGGCCCGCAATGTCGCGTCGGGCGGCGCCGATCCGAGGCTGGCCTGGGCCGCGGTCTGCCAGGTGGACGGACGGTTCTGGTCGACCCTGGAGGGCCCGGCCACGCTGCGGGTGGACGCGGCGTCCGTCGCCGACGCCGAGCAGCGCTACGCGGCCCGCTATCGGACGCCGCGGATCAACCCGGAGCGCGTGGTCATCGAGATCGCGGTGCGGCGGACCTTGGGCATGACGTGACCGAACCTGATTTCGACGTGATCATGCAGGGCACGGTGTTCTTCGACATCGTGCTCACCGGCCTGCCCGCGTTGCCGTCCAACGGGACTGAGCTGCTGGCCGAGGGCATGGGCTCATGCCCGGGCGGCATCGCCAACCTCGCGGTGGCGGCCAGCCGGCTCGGGCTGCGGACCGGGTTGGCCGCCACCTTCGGCGACGACGTGTACGGCGATTTCCTGTGGCGCACCCTGTCTGAGCAGGAGGGCGTCGACTTGTCGATGTCGCGCCGGGTCGCGAACTGGCACTCGCCGGTCACCGTGTCGCTGGCCGTGCATCGCGACCGGGCCATGGTGACCCACAGCCACGAGTCGCCGGTGCCCTCGTTGGAGCTGTTGTCCGACCCGCCCAGCGCCGCGGCCGGAGTGGTGCACCTGGGCGGCGACATCGAGCCCTGGGTGAACGCGGCCAATGCCCACGGCATGCTGCTATTCGGCGACGTCGGCTGGGACCCGACCCAGCAGTGGTCCTCCGTCGTGCTGGAGCAGGTCCGCCAGTTGCACGCCTTTTTGCCCAACAGCGCCGAGGCGATGGCTTACACCAGGACCGATGACCCGCGGGCCGCGTTGAAGTCGCTGGCCGACACCGTGCCGGTGGTGATCGTGACCTGCGGCGGCCAGGGATCGATTGGCGTCGATTCGATCACCGGGGAGGAGGAGTGGGTGCCCTCGCTGCCGGTGAACGCGGTCGACGCGACTGGCGCCGGCGACGTGTTCGCGGCCTCATTCGTGCTCTCCACCCTGCGAGGATGGCCGCTGCGGCAGCGTATGTGCTTTGCGTACCTGTGCGCCGCATTGTCGGTCCAGCAGGTCGGCGTGTCCTTGGCCGCGCCCGGTTGGGGCGACCTGGCCGACTGGCTGAACTCGATCGAGGCCCAAGCGGCCCAGGGCTCGCCGGCCGCCGCCCGACTACTCGCTGAGTACGCCTTCATCGCTGAGGCGCTGCCGGACGCGCCGGTGCGCGCCGTCCGGCGGGCGAGTGCGACTATCGCCCGGACCTCAGACGCCTGACTGACCTCGGCTGGGCTACTCAGCCGATGCCGACGACGGAGACCACGACGTCGTTCTCGACGATCAGGGTGACCCGGTCGGCGCGGTAGTCCAACGTCACCGGCTCATTGCGGGGGACCGCTCGCAACCGTCCGCCCGCCGCCTCGATCCGCGCTCGCGCCTGGCTCAGCGGGCCCTCCACGAGCGCGCCCAGGTCCAACGCGGCCAAGGCCGGGGGAGTGTCGGGACCAGGTGCGGTCATGCCTCCAGTGTCCGTCGGCGGGCGCCCGATTGCCAGCCCACAACCCCTCGCGGCTGAAGCGGTCGGCGATGGCTACACTTCTGTCTGTTCGACTCCGACAGGGTGGGTCTATCTCGGTTTGTTCTGCCGACTTGGCTTATCGATCGGAATGAGAATGTCCCCTGGGCAAGAACCGGCAGATTTCGCGTCCCTCGCTCGTGAATTGGCCCGGCAACCCACCCTCTTAGACACCATGAACTCGGTCGTCGGCCAGGCCGTGCGCACCATCCCGGGAGCGCAGGAGGCGGCGGTCACGGTGAAACGGGGCGCCCAGCGCTACCGGACGATCGCGGCGACCGGCGAGCTCGCGTTGCGGGTCGACGCGATTCAATATCGGGTCAACGAGGGTCCGTGCCTGACCTCGTTGCTGAGCCGCGACGCGGTGCGCTGCGACGACGTGGCCACCGACCCGCGTTGGCCCGAGTTCGGCCCGCAGGCCGGTTCGGACACCGAGGTGGTCAGCATGATGTCGCATGGGCTGTTCCTGGAGGACGAGGACACGATCGGCGCGTTGAACCTGTACTCGCGGCTGCCCGCTGCCTTCGCCGGGTTGGAGCTTTCGGTGCTGGACGGGTTGGCCACCCACTGCGCCGTCGCGCTGACCCGAGCCGCCGAGCGCGAGCAGAATCAGCATCTGCGACGAGCGTTGGACAGCAACCGTGAGATCGGAATCGCGGTCGGAATCCTGATGGCCAGCCGGCTGATTCCCGAGGAGCAGGCCTTCGAGGTGTTGCGGATCGCCAGCCAGCGGAGCCATCGCAAGCTGCACCAGATAGCCCGAGTCGTCCTCGAGACCGGCGAGCTCCCGCTGCCCTGACCCAGGGCTGCGGCACGATAGGCGGATGCGCCTCAATCTGCACACCCACTTGGAGGGCCGGCTGCGGCCGGCGACCGCAGCCGAGTTGGCCCTGGACCTTCCCGACCTTGGCCCGTCCTCGCCGGCCGCCGGCGATCTGCGGGCCTGGGCCCGCGCGCTGCAGCTGGACGGTCCGGCCGACCTGACCGTCTACCTGCAGAAGGTGGCGGCCAGCTACCCGTTCTTCGGCTCCGAGGAGGGCCTGCATCGGATCTCGTCCGAGGCCGTCCAAGACGCCGCGGCCGACGGACTCGACTACCTCGAACTGCGGTTCGGACCGGCCAACCACGTGCGCCCGGGCCGGGATTTGGACGCCGTGACCCGCGCGGTCTGCGAGGGCGTCGCGGAGGGGATGCGATTGTCGGGGATGCCGGCCGGCGTGGTGGTGGCCGCCCTGCGAGATCACGACGTCGAGACGAATCTGCAGGTCGCCCGGGTGGCGGCGCGGCACGCCGGCAACGGGGTCGTCGGCTTCGATCTGGCCGGCGACGAGTTGCGCTTCCCCGAGCTGGAGCCACACGCCGGCGCTTACGCGATCGCCCGAGCCGCGGGGCTCGGTCTGACCTGTCATGCCGCCGAAGCCGCGCCGGGGCGTTTCGCGCGCCAGGCCGCCGAGTTGCTGGGAGTCACCCGGATAGGCCACGGCGCGCACGTGGCCACCGATCCCGAGGCGTTGCGCTGGGCGGCCGACAGCGGCGTGGTGATCGAGGTGTGCCCGACCTCGAACTGGTTCACCGGCGCCATCCAGCGGCTGGAGCAGCATCCGGTCCGGCGCTTTCACGCCGCGGGCGTCCGGTTGGCGCTCGGCGACGACAACCCGATCCAGACCCAATCACCTTATTCCGCCGAGCGAAGCCTGCTCTCCGCCGTGTTCGGGTTCGACGACGCCGAGCTCGCTGAGTTGGACGCGACCAGCCTGAGCGCCGCTTTCATGCCTGACTCGACCCGCGCGGCCTTGTCGGCGCGCCTCCCGCTCAGCTGAGACGCGCGCGTCCGTCCTCGGCCGTCGGTGCTAGGTTCCTCCCATTTGTTGTCACGCTGTTGGGAGCACCCATATGACCTCGTTTAGCCTGCAGCCGCATCCGCCTCTGGAGACGCTCGACGAGGCTGGCCGGCAGATCCTGTTCACCGAGGCCCACACGGTCTACAAGTTCTCCGGCGGCACGGTCGCCGATGACACGCTCAAGGAGATCTGGGAGCTGGCCAAGTGGGGCCCGACCTCGGCCAACACCCAGCCGCTGCGGGTGCTGTTCCTGCGCACCGACGAGGCCCGCGAGCGACTGCTTCCCCATATCCTCAAGGGGAATCGCCCCAAGGTGAAGTCGGCCGCCGCGACCGCGTTGCTGGCCGCGGACCTGCGCTTTCACCTTCACGTGCCGCGCTTGATGCCGCTGCGTCCGGACTATCGCGAGATCTTCGAGGAAGACGAGCCGCGTCGGCTTGAGTTCGCGCGCTACAACGCGATTCTGCAGTCGGGCTACTTCATCATGGCGGTGCGGGCGGTCGGCTTGGCCGCCGGGCCGTTCACCGGCTTCGA
>JAOPUY010000514.1 GCA_025963265.1 Frankiales bacterium
CGTAAGCCTCGTCGCTGACTATTACAGAAATGTTTCCCCGCCCGCCATCTATGTCGTGGGCCACGGTTTCACCGGAACGGCTTCCCAACCTCGAGTTCGCGCGGTAGTGGCGCGTTTACTGGGACGCGGCGCGGCCGTGCTGGCGCTGAACTTCCGGGGTCACGGCCCCTCAGACGGATGCTCGACCGTCGGCGTGGCGGAGATCGACGACCTCGCGGCCGCCGTCGGATGGGTGCAAAAAACGCATTCAGCAACGCCCATCGTCACCGTTGGGTTTTCGATGGGCGCCTCGATCGTGATCCGGCACGCGGCGTTGGCCGCCAGCGGCCCGGACGGTCGCCCGAGCGTGGCCGCCGCCGTCGCGGTCAGCGGCCCCGGGCGCTGGTACGAGCGGGGCACCCAGCCGATGCGACGACTGCATTACGGCGTTGAAACCACTGTGGGTCGGCTGGCGCTGCGCTGGGGCTTCAAGACCCGGGTCGGCGGTGGGTGGACCCTCCTGCCGGCGGCGCCGGTCGAGGTCATCGGGTCGGTGACGGTGCCGTTGCTCGTGGTGCACGGCGATCGCGATCCCTACTTCGGGCTCGAGCACCCCCGGATGCTGGCCGGCGCCGGCTCGGCCGCCCAGCCGCCCGTGCAACTCTGGATCGAGCGCGGGATGGGCCACGCCGAGGCCGCGATCATGCCGGAATTGGTCGACCGGATCGATGCCTGGGTGCGGGCGACCCTCGCGCTGGAGCAGCCGACCGACGAGAAGTCTGAGAGGATCACCGGGTGACTGAGCAGGCCGACACAGTGCACGCCGACCCAGTGCGCGCCGACCCGGCGGTCGAGATCGCGCCCGGTCGTCGGTCCGCGCGGGTGGCCAGCGGTATTCCCCTCATCACGGTCACTCTCGTGGCCGGCGGCCTGCTGCTCGCGGGCTCTGCGGTCAGCGCGGTCGGGTTGGTCGTCGCCATCGCCGTCGTGCAGGCGGCGCTGGTCGCCAGCTGGGTCTTCGGAATCGGACTGCCCGGCCGGATCGGCGCGCTCATCCTGGGGCTGGCGACCGCGGGTGGCGCGGACGTGGTGCTCGCTAAATGGCACGAGCACGGCTACCAACCGGTCATCGGCGTGCTGGGACTAGCCATCCCGGCGATGTTCATCCACCAGCTCACGCGCGGCGTGGTGCGGGCGCGGGTCGTCGAGTCGTTGTCGGACATCGCCGTCCTGCTGGTGTCCGTCGCGGCGATGGCTGGCCTGATCGTGTTGCGATACCAGGGGGACGGCGACCGAAGCGTGCTGGCCGTGGTGGCCGCCATCGGCCTCGCCCTGATCGTCGCGCAACTGGCCGACCTGATCCATCCGGTTGCGCGCTTCGACCCGCTGGTCGAACGCGGGCTACTCGCGGTCGTGCTCGGGGTGGCTGCGGGCGCGGCGGCCGGGTACGCGGCGTTGCACTCGGTGGTCGACTTCGCCGGTGCCCGCTCCGCGTTCGCTGGCGCCGCCGTCGGCGCGGTGGCCTGCCTGCTGGCGGTCGGGGCCAGCTTCGTCGGAGCGCATTCGACGCTGACCCCGCGGGCCGACGACGCCACGGCCGACGACGCAGCCGGCGACACTATGCCCGCCGACGCAGCCGGCGACACTCTGCCCGACGACGCCTCGGCCGACGCCCCGCGCGTCGTCGACGACGAGGTGCCGGTGTGGGCAGGCGTGCCCCGCTTGCGGCCGGTGGCCAGCGCCCTGATCGTCATCGCGTTGAGCAGCCCAGCTGGCTACGTGTTGATCAACGCGCTGGGAAACTGAGCTCGACATGACAAAATCGCTGGCCCGGCCGGCGTGCGTTAAGCTGTAGGCATTATGGGGCTGATGCTGACACCGCGCTTTTTGACTTCACGTCGCGCGGTCGACCTATGTCGGGTCGACAGTTGCCTCTGTCGAATGAGCTGACCGGGTAGCTCCACGCGCCTTTCTGGCGTCCCACGTTGCCCGCCGCACCCCGTCCGCCCGGACTACATGCGCGCAAAACCGTTCGATCTTCCTCCCGCCCTAAACCATGTCTCTAGGAGAAAACCGTGAGTCGCTCAGATTCGCTCGTCTCGGCCGATTGGGCCGAGGAACACCTCAACACCCCCGGCGTCGTCTTAGTCGAGGTCGATGAAGACGTCTCGGCCTATGACGGCGGCCACATCGCCGGCGCCGTTCGGCTGGACTGGAAGACCGAGCTGCAGGACTCAGTCATCCGTGACTTCGTGTCCAAGGAGCAGTTCGAGGCGCTCTTGTCGGCCAAGGGCATCAGCAACGACGACACCGTGGTGCTCTACGGCGGCAACAACAACTGGTTCGCCGCCTACGCCTACTGGTACTTCAAGCTCTACGGACACTCCGACGTCAAGCTCCTCGACGGTGGCCGCAAGAAGTGGGAACTGGACGGCCGCGAGCTGTCCAAGGACGAGGTGAAGCGTCCGGCCACCGAGTACCACGCCAAGGACCAAGACCTCTCGATCCGCGCGTTCCGCGACGAGACGGTCGCCGCGATCGGCAAGCAGAACCTGGTCGACGTCCGCTCGCCTGACGAGTTCTCCGGCAAGCTGCTCGCCCCGGCGCACCTGCCGCAGGAGCAGTCGCAGCGGGCCGGCCACATCCCGACCGCGTTGAACGTCCCATGGTCGAAGGCGGCCAACGAGGACGGCACGTTCAAGTCGAACGATGAGCTGACCAAGCTCTACGCCGAGGTCGGATTGGACACCAGCAAGGTCACCATCGCCTACTGCCGGATCGGTGAGCGTTCCTCACACAGCTGGTTTGCCATCCACGAGCTGCTCGGCAACACCAACATCAAGAACTACGACGGCTCGTGGACCGAGTACGGCTCGCTGGTCGGCGTTCCGGTCGCCGTCGGCGACGAGCCCGGCAACGCCTGACCCCCATCGGCTTTCAAGGGAGAACACCATGTGT
>JAOPUY010000546.1 GCA_025963265.1 Frankiales bacterium
GCGGTGGAGACCAGGTACGGTCCGGCGTCCGGACTGATGGTGGCGGCGACGGCGGCCGAGTCGAGCAGGCCCCGCGCGGCGAACCAGGTCCGGGTGGTGATCCCCGAGAAGACCGCGGCCGCGCCGAGCTCGGCCCGGACCACGTGCGCGGCGCTGTCGCAGACCAGTTCCTGGCCGGGTTTCACCAGCAGCCGCAGGCCAAGCTGGTTCGACAGTGAGCCGGAGGGCACGAACAAACCCGCCTCGTGGCCGAGCAACTGCGCGGTCTGGGACTCCAACGCGTTCACCGTCGGGTCTTCGCCGTAGACGTCGTCGCCCACCTCGGCCTCGGCCATCGCCTGCCGCATCGCGGCCGACGGTCGGGTCACCGTGTCACTGCGCAGGTCGATCACGCGCTCCAGCGGGCTCAGCGGCGCGCTCACTCGTCGCCCGCAGTCAGCTCGCGGTGCCGGCGGTCGGCAACCAACCGCTCGGCGACCCGGAACGCCAACTCCAGGGACTGCTCGATGTTCAGCCTCGGGTCGCACGCCGTCTCATACCGCCGCCCGAGATCGGCTGCGGTGAGATCAGCGGTGCCCCCGATGCACTCGGTCACGTCATCGCCGGTCAACTCGACGTGCAAGCCGCCCGGATGGGTGCCGAGCGCGCCGTGCACGTCGAAGAAGCCGTCCACCTCGTCGATGATCCGGTCCAGATGCCGAGTCTTGACGCCATCGGCGGTCTCCTCGGTGTTGCCGTGCATCGGATCGCACTGCCAGACGACCAGGTGACCGGTCGATTGGACCTTCTCGATGATCGGCGGCAGCGCGTCGCGCACCCGCGAGTTGCTCATCCGGCTGATCAGGGTCAGCCGGCCCGGGATCCCGTCGGGGTCCAGCCGCTCGACCAGCTCGGCCGCGAACTCCGGCGTCGTGGTCGGGCCGAGCTTCACGCCGATCGGGTTGGCGATCCGGGACACGAAGTCCAAGTGCGCGCCGTCCATCTGGCGGGTCCGTTCCCCGACCCAGACGAAGTGGCCCGACAGGTCATAGGCGCGGGCTGGCGAGTAGCCGTTCTCGACCCGGGTCAGCGCGCGCTCGTATTCCAAGATCAGCGCCTCGTGGCTGGCGAACAGCTCGACGCCCTCCAGCGCGGCGTCGTGCACGCCGCAGGCCCGCATGAAGCGCACGGCCCGGTCGATCTCGGCCGCCAGTTGCTCATACCGGCTGCCGGTCTCGGTGTTGCGGGCGAAGGCGGTGTTCCAGGCGTGCACCTTCTCCAGCGCGGCCAGGCCGCCGCTGGCGTAGGCCCGCAGCAGGTTCAGGGTGGAGGCGGCGGTCGAGTAGGCCCGCAGGATCCGGCGCGGGTCCGGGGTGCGAGCGGCCAGATCGCCGTTCAGCTCGTTGACCATGTCGCCGCGGTAGGACGGCAACCCGAACGCGTCCAGATCGGTGGAGCGCGGCTTGGCGTACTGGCCAGCCATCCGGCCGAGCTTGACCACCGGCATCGACGCGCCGTAGGTGAGCACCACCGACATCTGCAGCAGGATGCGGACCTTGCCCGCGATGTCGGCCTGCGAGGAGGTCGCGAACGTCTCCGCGCAGTCTCCGCCCTGCAGCAGGAACGCCTCGCCGCGGGCCACCTGGGCCAGCCGAGCCGTCAGCGCGTCGACCTCGGAGGCCACCACGAGCGGCGGCAGCTGGGACAACGTGGCCGCGACCTCGCGGAGCACCTCGGCGTCGGGCCAATTGGGCTGCTGCGCCGCGGTCAAGGCGCGCCAGGCGTCTAGCTGCAGCGGATCGGAGGAGTCGGTGGCCGAATCGAGAATGACACTCACTCGCTAAGTTTAGGCAACCAGGCAAATCCGGGCTCGGACGGGAGCCGCTAGCCGAAAAAGACCTCGGCCTCAGCGTAGAACTCCGGCGGGACGGTCTTGAGGGTCTTCGTCGCCTCAGCCAGCGGCACCGTCACGATGTCGGTTCCCTGCAGCGCGACCATCGACCCCCACTCACCGGCGGCGACGGCGTCGATCGCGTGCAGGCCGAAGCGGGTGGCCAGCACTCGGTCGAACGCGGTCGGCGTGCCGCCGCGCTGGATGTGGCCCAGAACGGTCGTCCGCGCCTCTTTGCCCGTGCGTTGCTCGATCTGGCCGGCCAGCCACTCTCCGATGCCGCCCAAGCGCCGGTGCCCGAAGGCGTCGGCGCCGTCGGCCGACGCACCGGCCGCCAACTGCGCCGCGTCGCCTTCCATCGGCTGCGCCCCCTCGGCCACGACGATGATCGGCGCGTAATGAGACCGAAAGCGGCTCTCCACGTACTCGCACACCCGGTCGATGGAGAAGGGCTGCTCGGGGATCAGGATCACGTTGGCGCCGCCGGCCAGGCCTGAGTGCAGGGCGATCCAGCCCGCGTGCCGGCCCATCACCTCGACGATCAACGCCCGGTGGTGGGACTCGGCCGTCGTGTGCAGCCGGTCGATGGCCTCCATGGCGATGTTCACCGCGGTGTCGAAGCCGAAGGTGTAGTCCGTGGCGTTGAGGTCGTTGTCGATCGTCTTCGGCACGCCGATGACGTTCACGCCGCGCTCGTGCAGCCGGGCCGCGACGCCCAGGGTGTCCTCGCCGCCGATGGCGATCAGCGCGTCGATACGCAGATCGGCGAGCGTCGCCTTGACCCGCTCCACACCGTTGTCGACGCCGAAAGGGTTGGTGCGGCTGGACCCGAGGATCGTGCCACCCCGGGGCAGGATCCCCCGCACGGACTCCACGGTCAGATCCACGTAGTCACCCT
>JAOPUY010000553.1 GCA_025963265.1 Frankiales bacterium
TGCACTGGTAGATGCCCTTGAGCTGCGCGATGGACAAGCCCTTGGTGTCGTGCGAGCCGCTCGAGGTGGTCAGCATGGCGAGCGGGTCGGTGCCGATGCTGACGCTGTCGAACAGCGCGTTGGCGCCGGCGGCCGAGGAACGCCGGGCGAAGTCGACCAAACCGTTGATCGACTTACCGGTGTTGGCGCCGCTGGTCGCCGTGTCGGCCACCAGCAGGTTGAAGCCGGCGCCGGAGCCGTTGGGCCGCAGGATCGGCGACAGGCCGGCCCGCAGGACCACGGTGGGGTTGAGGACGCACGGGTTGTCGGAGTGGTTGGCGTTCTGGTTGCCGGTGCCCTGAGTGGCGCCGGTTCCGGGCACGCAGCTGCCGGTGCCGACACCGGGCGAGCCGTAGGCCAGACGCGTGTTGGCGTTGGCCGTGGCGTCGATGCTGATGAACCGGTTGAGCGGGTGGCCGGTGTTGAAGCCCGGGTCGCCCAAGGCGTCGCCGTCGGCCACGAAGTCCGCAGCCGCCTGCACGGTGTCGGAACCGACACCCACTACGTCGTTACTCGACGGCGCGTAATCCGCGAACGCCGAGGTAGAGAATAGGCACAGCGAGGCCGCAATCGCGACCATCGCCCCCACCCCTACCGAGAGTCGTTTAACCTGCATTGTTCAACCTTTCTGAGGCCGGTGGTTGTCGAACAAGCAGACCTTCCCGGTTTCACACCTACTGCTGAGGTTGCCAATGTCAACGAGGGATGAACGCGAGCCTACAAATGTTCGATTGAGCTAAAGTCTCGAAAAAAGAGCGGCGCCGCCCGGGTGATCGGGCGGCGCCGCTCTCGGTTCGAATACTCAGCTTTTGCCAGGCTGAGGCGTGCTGAGGCGGGCGCTACATCAGGTTGGGAAGCAGCTGAATCCCGGTCTCGGTGACGCCCCACAGCGCAGCCAAGACGACCGGAACGCCGACCAGCCAGGTCTGCCAGCGACCCCACCGTTCCTGGGCCCAGACCGCGGCCAGGGCGGCCAGCACTAACAGTGGAATCCATAGCACCAAAGGGAAAAGGGCGCTGACGTCGCCGTTCATGGCTTGCTCGGCGTCGGGCACCGAGCTCAAAAGGCCCGGTGGCGCCTCGGCTGACTTGCCCTGCAGCTTCGCGTCCAGGTACACCGTTCGCTGCGGCGTCCAGCCGTTGGCCAGGTCGGCCCCCTCGGAGGTCACGAAGGTGATCCGCGATTCGCCGTCCGCCAACAGGGTCGGGAAATGATCGCCGGCGTGCCGCACTTGTTCGACCTTGTAGCTGAAGATGCCCTGGCCGGTCGTGACGCTGATCAGCTCGCCGGGTCGGGCCGAGGCCAGGTGACCGAAGATCCCGGAGAAAAGCGTCTCCCGGCCGAAGATGAGCGACGTTCCCGGCTGGCCCGGCAACGGCGTGTCGCGCCGGTGGCCGGCGCCTTTGGCCAGGTCGGCGGACGCGGTGCCCTCGACGATCACCGAGTCCTTGATGTGCAGGGCCGGGATGCTCAGCAGGGCGACTGGGCTGTCGGGCGCGATCTCGCCGCCCAGCGGCGCGACCTCTTGGGAGAGCTGTTCCCGAAAGGTGGCGTAGAGATTGTGCTGGCTGTGTTGGAACTGCAGCGAGCTGAGCACCAGGGCGAAGAAAACGAACCAGGCGGTGGCGACACTGCAGGCCAGCATGGCCCAAATGGCAATGAGGTGGCTGACCCGGAGCGGTCGGGTGGCGACTTTCCCGGAGCCGTGGGTCCGGCGTCGGCGTGGCAACCGCAGGCCGGCGGCCCGACCGAGGACGGTTGGCGAGTCCTGCTCGCGGTGGGCGGGCGGTCGTTCCTGGACCGCGGTCACCGTCGCCCCACGCCCACTACCGCCGCCGAGCCGAGACCGGTGAGCAGACCGAGGGCCAGCAATCCGGGCAGGGCGTAGCCAAGCAGCGGAGACTCGGCGCTCGTTGTCTTTCCGGCCGGGATGGCGTCGATGGTCGAGGTCGGCGGGGCGGTCGAGCCCGAGCCAGCCTTAGTCGGCGCAGCAGTCGCGCTGGCCGCCGGCGAGCTGGCATCGTCGCCCGGCCCCCCGGCGATCGCGGCCGGATTCGTCGAGCTGTCGCCTGGGGTCGTGGGGGACCCATCGCCAGCCGCGGTCGGACCACTGGCCGCGTCCGTCGCTGTCGGCGCCGGCGGGTCGCCGGTCAGGGCCGGCACATGACCCTGCTGCGCGGCGACGGCCAGCGCGGCCGCCTTGGTGTAATTCACCAACTGCGTGAGACCGTTCGCCGCGGTGAGTGGAAGGTAGCCGGCGGCCAGGTTCCCGTTGGCCAAGCCCGAAACCTGACCGGTGCCCGCGACGAAGTTCAGAAACTGGGCGTACTGGGCGGCGTCGCTGGCCGACAGATATTGGGTCGCGATATCGGTCGACAGCAGCATCGTGCCCGGGTAGGCCAGGGCGTCGTCCGGGTCGGTCCGAATCTTGTCGTAGGGAAGCGTCCAGGTGCCCAGCTCGGTATCGGGCGTCAGCAACTGCGCAGCCGCCTTTAGCGAGTCGTCCGTCGGGGCGACGTAGGTGCGGCCCGCGAGATCGCTGAAGGTGGCGTCGGGTCCCGCCGGTCGCTGGGTCTGCAGGGCGGCTGTGTTGAGCTGATAACGGTCGGCATCGGCGATCGAGGTCACGCCGAGTATGAACCGAATTCCCGGATCTTCGCGGCCGAGGGCGACGAGTTGCCGGTTGGCCGCGTTATCCAGATCGTTGGCATAGGTGCACACGACCTGAGAGTTGGCAATGCCGTACTGGACGTTGAACGGGATGATCGACGGATCGGACACCGGCGCGGCGATCAGCGGCAGGATCGGCGCTTGATTGTCAGCCATGCACTCGTTGCTGTTCAGTGAGTCGTAGTAGGTGTCCAGCTGGGGCCACTGGGACACCGGCAGCGCAATGCCGCGGTAATTCGGGTTGACCACCATCCCCCACGGATCGGGCTTGCCGTCCAACCAGGCTCGGGCGTCCGGATCGCTGTTGATGTAGGAGGTCAGGGCAGTCATCACGTCGGAGTCGCCGGACATGGCGTACAGGGTGGCGCTGGACTCGAGCTGGTTGATGTTCTGGTTGGTCATTCCGGGGTTCAGCGCGAGAAACTCCGGGTCCACCGCAAGGTCCAGCGGGTTGTTAGCCAGCGCCGCGTAGGGCTGAGTCGTCACCTTGTTCGTGGTGACGGAGTAGGTTTTCCACCCGGATTTCACGTCGGGATAGGCCGGGTAGGACATGGTCAGCAGCTTGGCCAGCAGGCGCGCGTTCAACTTCAACGAGGTGTACTCGTTGCCCTTGGCGTCGTCCATCACGTAGGAGATGGCGAAGCCGCTGACCGCAGTGGGCGCTTGCACAATCGGATTGGTGAACGGCGTGGCGGGCGGCTCGCCTTGGAACACCGCCTCGGGGCCGGTGTACTGCCACACCTCCTTCTTCGGGTTGGTCGACACGTTGGTGAGACCGGCCTGGAGCAGGTTCTTGGCCGCGACCTCGCTCTGCTGGACGTGCGCGATCGGGAACAGCTTCGGATTCAAACAGAAGGCGGGCGCCCATTGTTGCGTCGCCTCGAGCAGCGACTCCGATCCGAAGAAGCTCAGCGCTTTGGCCTTGGAGACCACGCCGCACACACTCGCGGACTGAGCGAACGTCAGCGGGATGGCAATCCGGTTGCGCCAGTTGGAGGCACTCCACCACAACTGACCGGTGACCGAGAGCTGGGCGGTGGTGCCAGCTGAGCCCTGGGTGCCCGGGACGCCCGCCGGGTAAGCCCCGGTCTGGCTGCACTTGCTGAAGGTCTTGGTTTGATCGGTCGGCACGTCAGCCGGCGGCAGCGCGGCGCCGGGCGTCACCTCGGCTGTCCCTTGGGCATCGCAACTGATCCCCATGATCGGGATGGCGACGAGCGCGCAGGGCACCGTGTCCGAACAGCCGAGGGAGGCGTTGGTGTCAGCCGTGTTGACCACAAACTTGGTCGAGCCGTTGCCGGCCAGATCGGTGGTGGCAAAGGTGGTGTTCGGCGGGGCGAGCGAGTTTTCCACGGTGGACTGCTCCGGGGCCAGTCCGGCGCAGCCATTCTGGCCGCCGTAATAGGCGGTCCCGCTGGCGGCGACGAAGGGAACCCAGCGCTCGGCGCCGACGTCCAATTCCTCGCACGTGTCGGGAATCTTCGCTGGGGCGCCCACGACCAACGCGCGGTCAGCCACGCTGGCGTAGCGATCCACCCGATACGGCGGGAAGGCGCCGAAACTGCGGGGCTGGTAGCGCTCCTCCGGAGTCTGGGTGAAGCAGGTCTCCGGGCTGATCTGCTGCGCCGCGGGGGCGGTGGTCGAGGTGCTGCCTCGGCATTCCATCAACACCATCGGGTATTCCTGGTTCGCCGCATACTGCGAGGTGTCATCGAAGATCACGCCGCCGGTTGGGTGGGCGCCCGACCAGGACACCTCGATCGCCTGGCGATCCCGAAGGCTCTGGGTGGAACTCACGTTCACCGTCACCTGTCGGGAGTCGACCACGTCGTCCTGGCCGTCGACCAAGTTAGCGCGGGTGACGGTCTTGGTTTGGCTGGCGCTGACCACGGCGGCGGCGGTGGCGGTGGCCGGACCCGAGTTCGAGGCCCACAGCGCGCCGGCGGTGGCGAACAAGCCGAGCGTGGTCGCGGCCAGGGCGAGGCTGAGGGCGCGGCGACCCCGGCTGATGGGTTTGGCGTGGCGGGTCATGATCGGCTCCGTCGACGGCGCAGCACGTAGAAGTAGAAAACCGGCGGCAGCACCAGCACCGCGAGCATCTCGAGCACTGCTAAGGGCGCGAGCACATTGCTCATGTCCTTCTGCCGGTAGGCCGCGAGTTCGGTGGGCACGCCGGTGACGGGAGCGCCGCCTGAGCCGCCATTGCTGGCGTCGTTGATCGGTTGTCCATTCGCCGGGTCGATTTTCGGGGCTCCGGTCGCAGTCGGGTTGGCCGCCGTCCCTGGCTTGGTCTTTCCGGGCGCGCCCCCCGATTGACCTGCCGCGCCGCCGCCGGGTGCGTTCGAGGCATTCGCCGCCGAGGGGTTCGCACCGCCGTTCGGAGTGAGGCCCTGGGCGTCGGTCGAGGAGTTGCTGGTCGGGCCGACGCCGGTGTAACCGGCGCCGGAGCACGGGCCGGCCCCCGTGTGATCGCAGGCGGGAATGGCCGGGGCGATTTGCGCCAAGTGATTGGCCGAGAGATTGCCCGGCACGAAGGTGGGGTTATTGCAGCTCGTCACGTCCCGTTTGGTCAGGTCGACCTTCGGATCGGCGACCTTGAGCTTGGCCGTCTGGTCGAAGCTGGCCTGAACCAAGTTGAGCGGCAGTGAGGAGTAGCCGACCTGGCCGACCAGACCTTGGCCCTGACAGTTCGAGTAATACAGACAGTGGGCCAGCTTCTGTCGCTTCGCCGTGCTCATCCGGCTGTCGGTGGGCGAGGTCGGAATGATCATGTAGGAGTAGGAGGACAGCGCGTAGGTGCGAGGGTCGGGGTCGGTGTAGACGTTGGTCAGGTTCTGCAGCAGGTAGTTCGGCGAGGTTTTATCGGTGTTGATCTGGGCTTTCTGCAAGGCGACGGCGACGTTGTACTGGGTCGGCAGGGTGTAGTTCCCAGCCGCGTTCTCGATCTTGGCCACCGGATAGTTCTTGGCCAACGCATAGGAGTACTCGTCGTAGCCGATCGAGCCATTGGCCGCGGCCGAGGTGATGTAGTTGATGATCTGGTCCGAGCCGTTCTGAGCGATGCCGACCTTGTGCGGGTAGTACTCGGTCTCACCCGGCCCGCCGGCGTAGGGACGCCAGATACTCGGGTATTGCTGGTCGAGGTAGAGCGTGAACTGGGCCGTCGAGCCCGAACCCTCCTGGTGGGTGATCGGGATGATCGGAATGGACGGAAATTGACGGCCGTTGTTGTCCTTGGTGATCGCCGGGTCGTTCCAGTTGGTGATACCGCCGGTGAAGATCTTGGCCAGCGTCTCTCCGGACAATCGCAGATTGCGAACGAGCTGGCCGGCGACGGTCAGGTGATAGGGAAACGAGGTGCCGCCCGCGACGATCGGCAGGTAGGCGTAGGGGCGGCAGTCATTGCCGTTGCCGAGCTTGCAGGGCAGGTCGATCGCCCCGGTGTGCGGATCCGTGCCCTGATAGCCGATGTCGCTGACCGCGAAGTCGTTGGTCCCGTTGCCGAAGTCCTTACGCCCTTGCGCCGAACCGTTCGAGGTCCACACCACCTGCAAGCCACTGGACGTCACCCCGGCGACCCAGACGTTGATGGCGTTCGTCGCCCAGGATGAGCCGTCGCCCGAGATCAACTGGTGGCTGTCGGCGGCGTTGGCGGGCACCGTCCCCGCCGTCGCCAGGAGGGCGACGGCGATGGCGGCCACGAGGGTCGGCCACCGACGCTTTTTCATCATTCGGCGACCGAGAAACGCACGGTCTCGTCTTGCAGTGAATTTCATCGGGAACCGCTCTTGTCTCGGGCCAGGAATCGGGTGAACACGAATAGGACGCCGACCAGCACGAGCAGCAGGGTGGCGGCACCGTAGGCGCGCTGGATGGACAGAGTCTCGCCGCTGCGGACACCGGCGTAGATGAACAACGGCAACGAGTTCATCGGATCCTTCAGAGGACTCGAGTTCGTGAAGGTGGAGGCGCCGGACACGATCAGCAGCGGAGCCGTCTCACCGGCCACTCGGGCGATGCCCAGGATCAAGGACGTGGCCAAGCCCGCCTTGGACGTCGGCAGCACGACGCGCCAGACCGACTGCCATTTGGAGGCGCCCAGGGCCAAGCTCGCCTCCCGAAGTCCGCTCGGCACGACCCGCAGCACGACCTCGGCCGAGCGGGCAATGGTCGGAACCATCGTGACGGCCAGGGCGAGGCCGGCGCAGAGCCCGTTTCGCTCGACGCCTAGTTCGAGGATCAACAGGGTGTAAATGAACAACCCGGCCAAGATGTCGGGCAACGCGGTCATCGCCTCGACCACGGTCCGCACCACATCGGCCAGCTTGCCGCCCACCTCGGTCAGATAGACCGCCGTCCCGAGGCCTAAGGGCAACGCGATCGCCGTCGCGATCCCGACCTCGACCCCGGTTCCGACGACCGCGTGCCGCACCCCGCCGTGGCGGAGCGACGCCGTCGGCGAGACCCCGGCCATGTCGTCGGTGTAGAAGTTCAGGTGGCGCAAGGCCGGCAGGCCTTGCCACGCGATGTAGACCAGGGTCCAAAGCACCGCTCCGGCGACCACGAGCGTGCCGGTGAGCACGACGGCCGACACCAGCCGATCGACAACCTGAGGGAGCGGGTTGGAGATCAGCGAGACGCCGACGTAGAACGCGAGAAAGGTCGCCCACCAGCAGAGCATGAAACCCAGCACGCCGCTAAAGAGCAGCACGTGCTCGTAGACGATCCAGACGAAAGCCAGCGACGCGACCGAACTGCCGATGAACGACATCACATCGTCGATCCGCAGGCCGTTGATGCGGCGCGGCACGTCGGACACCAGCACCCGCTCGAGGTTCTCGGCGACCGGTATGGCCGGCGCCACGTCGGCTGGCGCCTCTACCGGCCGATCAGACACGGTCGTCATGACAGGAATACCTCCGTCCTAGATGTCGGTCGAGGAACCGCTACGACTGCGGTTGACGAGAATCGCGGCCAGCGTGTTGACGCACAACGTCAACACGAAGAGCACGAAACCGGCGGTGAGCAGGGCGCTGAGTTGGGTGGACGTCGCCTCGCCGAAGTTTCCGGCGATCAGCGCGGACACCGTGTTGGTGCCGACCGTGAGCACTTTGGCCTTGAGTTGAAAGGCGGGGGCGATGATGAGCAGCACCGCGATGGTCTCCCCCAGCGCTCGTCCCAGCCCGAGCATGGTGCCGCCGATGATCCCGCCCCGACCGAAGGGCAGCACCACCGCGCGGACCATCCCCCACCGGGTCGAGCCGAGAGCGTAGGCCGCCTCCCGCTCGCCGATCGGAGCCTGAGCGAAGACGCCGCGCATGACCGCGCAGGCCAGCGGGATCACCATCATGGACACGCAGATCCCGGCGATGAACGCCGAGCCGGTGTACTGGGTCTGGGCCCAGGCCGCGGCGTTGGGGTTGGTGTCCACCTTGAAGAAGGGGATCCAGCCCAGGTATTGGCTCAGCCAGCGCGACAGGTAGATCGCGTGCGGCTCGAGGAGAAAAAAGCCCCACAGGCCGTAGATGATGCTGGGCACGGCCGCCATCAGGTCGATGACCGAGACGAGGATCGACTTCAGCCGCCGCGGTGCGTAGTCAGTGATGAACAGCGCGAACATGACGGCGAGCGGGAAGCTCACCACCATGGCCACCAAGGCGACCTCGAACGTGCCGATCAGCACCGCTTCGATGCCGAGCTTGTTCAGGCCCGGATTCCACTGCGACTCGGTGAAGTAGCTCGTGCCGTAGTGGCCCAGCGTCGGGATCGACTGGTGGCCCAGGAACAGCCCGATCGCGCCGGTGATGGCCAGCACGCTCATCCCGATTGCCGTGGCGAACCCAGCGAACACTCGGTCGGCCGGCTCGTTGCCGGGGTTCAGGCGGCGTGGCGTCGGCCGCGTCGGGCTCGGCGGCTCGAGCAGTTGGGTGGGCGC
>JAOPUY010000580.1 GCA_025963265.1 Frankiales bacterium
AGGAGCTGCAGATCGCGATCAACGTGTGGCTGGACCGGGCGCCGGACTTCACCCTGCCGAGCGCCGAGCGGGCGGGCCTGCGCTACAACACGATGGGCATGTTCTCCCTGCACCACCTGCCCTTGCAGTGGACGCCGAAGGCCTAAGGCGCGCTGTGTGCTGCTGATGAGTGACGACACCTGGGAAAGTCCGAGCTTGGCCGACCAGTTCGTTGACGACGCGTACGCCACGGTGAAGGGGTACGTGCGCACCTACGTGCTGCACCACCAACTGCTGGAAAATCTGCCGCCGCCGCCAGCGGCAGTGCTCGATGTCGGTGGCGGCGCGGGTCATCAATCGTTTCCGCTGGCCCAAGCCGGCTATGAGGTGACGCTGCTCGACTCATCGCCGGCAATGCTGGCCAAAGCGCAAGAGCGACTCCAGCGGCTGCCGGGCGAGACTCAAGAACGGGTGACGTTGCTGCCGGCCGACGCCCTGCACGCTGAGGAGGCGGTGGCGGGTCGACGCTTCGAGGGCGTGTTGTGCCACGGCGTGCTCGGCTACTTCGCCCAGCCGGAGCCGCTGGTCGACCAGCTGATTCGGTGCGCGGCTGACGGTGGCGTGATCTCGATCATGACCGGCAACGCCAACGCGATGGCGGTGCGCCCGGCGATGGAACGGCGGTGGGGCGACGCCTTGGCGTCGTTCGAGGCCACCACCGAGGTGGGGGTGCTGGGAGTGCAGGCCCGGGCCGACACGGTGGACGAACTCAGCCAGATCCTGCGCAGTCGCGGCGTGCAGCCACTGCGCTGGTATGGCGTATGGCTATTCGTCGACTGGCTCGAGTTCGGCGGAGCCGAGTTAGACCCCAGCGATTCTCAGCAGTTAGCGGCGACAGCCGCCGTCGAACTCGAAGCCAGCCGGCGAGACCCCTATCGCCAACTCAGCCGCGTCTTCCATCTCCTTGGACGCAAAGATCCCAGCTGACGGCGGCTATAAGTGCTGCGTGCTGCGGCCAATCCCGAGCTGCCCGGAGTCAAGTTCGGCGGCGGCGAGCGGTTCGGCTTGGGGCTTGAGGGCGCGTGCGATCGAGGTGGCGATGACGATGAAAGCGGTGAGCGCGGGGAGCAGGAACAGGGCGGTAGGAAGCGAGGACAGCGAGGCGAGGCGGCCAATCAGGGGCGGCCCGCAGACGAACCCGGCCCAGCCGCAGGCCGAGGCGGTGGCCACGGCGGTACCGGGGTGCAGGCCGGGAATGCGGCCAGCGGCGCTGAACACCGCGGGCACGACCGAGGCGAGCCCGACGCCAAGGCTGGCGAATCCGACCAGCGCCGCGCCTGGTCGTCCGATCAGCAGCCCGACCGCAAATCCGACCGTGGCCAGCGCGGCGAGCGCGGGCAGCAGCCGGTCGGAGCGATAGCGGGTGAGCAGCCGGTTGCCCGACAGTCGGACGGCCACCATGGCCAGGGCGAACGTGGCGTAGCCGAGACCGGACTCGACGCCGGCGGCGTGCAATGGTCCGGCCAGGTAGACCGAGGCCCAGTCCGCGGTGGCCCCTTCGCAGAGCATGCTCGCGAAGGCGATCGCGCCGAGGAGCACCATGCCGCCCGACCATCGCGAGACCGGAGCCGAACCGCGGCGAGAACCGAGGGTGGCCTTCGCCGCGCCGCGTTGGTCTACGCCGTCCTGGTCTGCGCCGTCGTGGTCTGCGCCGTCCTGGTCCGCGGCGTGGTGCTCTGAGGCGTCGGGCAGCATCCGGGTGGTGAGCAAGCCGGCGGCCAGGAGTGCGAGCGTGCCGAGGACGAGAAGTTGGGGGGTGAGAGTGACGCCGGCGCCGACGGCCAGGGCGCCGATGCCGGCGCCGGCGAAGGAGCCGATGCTCCACGAGCCGTGCAGCCCCGACATCAACACCCGCCGATTGGCGCGTTCGACCGTGATGGCCTGGGTGTTCATGGCCACGTCGAGCGACCCTTGGAAGGCCCCCCACACGAACAACGCGGCCATCAACGAGGGCAGACTCCCGGTGAGCCCGACCAGCGGCCCGGCGGCGCAGTAACCGACCAACGCGATCTGAACAATGCGCCGGCTACCCAGGCGAGGCAGCAGGTAGGCCGCCGCGACCATGGCGCACACAGACCCGACGGGGGCTCCCAGCAGCGCGAGTCCCAGCGTCCCGTCGGTCAGCCCGAGGTTGGCTTTCACATCTGGGATATGCGCGGTCCACGACGCGAACAACAGGCCGTGCACCACGAACACGGCGGTCACCGCGATCCGCGGCCAGCCTCGCGTCGACGCAGACGACGTCGACCCGAGTGACCCGTGAGGAGCCATCGCGTGCGCTGATGCCATCACGGGAGCGATTGGTTCAGGCAACACGCACGTCCACGCCGTCGGCCCGCAATCCCGCGAGCACCGATGCCGGCGCGCTGGCGTCGGTGACGATCACGTCGAACGTCGACAACTCCCGAACCACTGCCAGCGCGCCCCGCCCGAACTTGGCGCCGTCCAGGGCGAGCACGCTGCGACGAGCCGAGGTGAGCAGAGCCTGTTTCACCGCCGCGTCGCCGAGATCGTGGGCCATCACGTGGCCCTCCGGCGATACGCCGCAGCAGCCGAGCACCGCCGTGTCGAACCGCAGCGCGGCGATGCTCGCCAAAGTCAACGGCCCGACCATGGCCAGCTCGCCGGGTCGGCATTCGCCGCCGGGCATCATCAACCGCACCCCGGCTCCGGCCGATAGCACTGTGGCCGCGTGCAAGGACAGCGGCATGGCCGTGACGCGTCGCGTCACCAGCGTCCGTGCCGTCTCCAGCGTGGTGGTTCCGCTGTCCAGAGCCACCGCCTCGCCGTCGCCGATCAGCTCGGCGACGACTTGTGCGATGCGCCGCTTGGCCTCCACCGCTTCGACCTCACGCATCGCGAAGGGCAGTTCCTCCCCGCGCATCAGCAGGTTGACCGCGCCGCCGCGCACCCGGCGCGCCACGCCACGCTCCACGAGTTGATCGAGATCCCGGCGAATGGTCATCTCCGCCGCACCGAGCTCAACCGCCGCGCGGGCGACCTCGACCCGGCCGTCTCGCCGCAATGCCTCAACCAGCTGGCCGACCCGCTCCGATGCCTCCATGCCCAAAGCGTACATCGAATATGGGCGTACGAACACTAAAAATGTTCGAATCGACTGTGCCAGGTTTACGAGCAATTCGACTCCAAGCGGTTCTGCGACCTCGCCCTAAGCCCGCCGAGCGTGTTGGACCAATTGCTCGAGCGGATCGCTGCCCGGTCGGCAGCCGAAGAGACTCGATGAGCCCGCGCGAGGGTGGTGGGCAATCAAGTCCGTCAGGCTTAGCATCGGTCGGGCGGCCGGACGTCGTCGAGGCCGCGGCGAGGAGGGCGTGGTGGTGGGCGAGGGCCCATTGCTCCGCCGCAAAACCTTGGCGGCCCCGGAAGC
>JAOPUY010000581.1 GCA_025963265.1 Frankiales bacterium
CCGGCCTGTTCGCGATGCAGGCCCGGGCGATCCTCGAGGCGGCTGCGGCCAAGGTCAAGGCCGGTGGCGTTCCGCGGGTCGAGATCATGGTCCCGCTCGTCGGCGCCGTCCAGGAGCTGGAATCGGTCAAGGAAGACATCATCAAGGTGGCTCGTGAGGTCAGGTCCGAAACCGGAGCCCACCTGGAATTCCTGGTCGGAACGATGATCGAGCTGCCTCGCGCCGCTCTGACCGCCAACCAGATCGCCGAGGCGGCCGAGTTCTTCTCCTTCGGCACCAACGACCTGACCCAGACCACCTGGGGCTTCTCCCGCGACGACGTTGAGGCGGCGTTCTTCTCGCACTACCTGGAGAAGGGCATCTTCGGCGTCAGCCCGTTCGAGTCCCTGGACGTCGAGGGCGTCGGCGAGCTGGTCCGGATCGCGGCCGAGCGGGGCCGGGCCGTCCGTCCGGGCCTGAAGCTGGGAGTGTGCGGTGAGCACGGCGGCGACCCGGACTCGGTGCACTTCTTCCACCAGGTCGGCCTGGACTACGTCTCCTGCTCGCCGTTCCGAGTCCCGGTGGCGCGGCTGGAGGCCGGCCGGGCGGCGGGAGCGGGCGGAAGCGACTCCCGGTGACCGGCCCACTCGGCAAATCCCGCGGGTAATCTGGACTCGTGCCCAGTCGACTGTCTCGTCTCGCAGCCGCGGCTCGCGCCGCGGTCGAGCGTCGGGAGGCGGCAGCCCAGCGGCTCGGAGGCAATGGCTCCTCCGGCCTGAGCCTGGGGCGAGCCATCGGGCACCGCGACGGCCCGACGGTGCTGCCGACCAGCAAGGTCATCACCGACATCGTCGCTGACTACGGCCTGTTGTCCACCGTGGACGACGACGGCGACTTGACGGTGCGCTGGGAGAACTACAGCGTCTACTTCTTCCACTACGGCCAGGACGAGGAGGTGTTGCAGGCCCGCCTCTACCTCAACCGGCGCTTCGACGTCGACCTGCGCCCGACGCTGGCGTTGCTGCTGGATGACTGGAACCGCAGCAAGCTCTTCCCCAAGGCCTACACGGTGCTGCCCGATGACGGTCTGGTCGGCGTGTGCGCTGAGCAGGCCTTCGACTTCGAGGGCGGCACCAGTCGTCAACAGTTGAAGTTCACCGTCGGAATGTGGCTGCAGAATCTGCAACACTTCGCCGAGTGGATCGAGGAGCACGTCTGAGCGCCGGCTACCCGTACTCGGCGGCTGACGTCCAACGCTGGGTGGACGAGCCGGCCAAGCGCGGTCAGGGCCTGGCCAACCCGTCCTCGGATTCCACAGGCTCCGCCGATTCCTCGGCCTTGCTGCCGGCCCGGAGCGGCTTTCAGCGGGACCGAGCCCGGGTCTTGCACTCCTACGCGTTCCGCCGGCTGGCCGACAAGACCCAGGTCGTCTCGCCTGGGACCGGTCAGTTCGACGAGGACTTCCCGCGCACCCGGCTGACCCACTCGCTGGAGGTCGCCCAGATCGCCCGCGAGATGGGGGCGGCGCTCGGGTGCGATCCGGACATCACCGACACCGCCGGGCTGGCCCATGACCTGGGCCACCCGCCGTTCGGGCACAACGGCGAGGACGCGCTCAACGCGGTGGCGACTGACTGCGGCGGATTCGAGGGCAATGCCCAGACCCTGCGGATCCTGACTCGGCTCGAGGCCAAGGTGCTCGCGCCGGATGGGCGCTCGGTCGGGCTCAACCTGACGCGCGCCAGCCTGGACGCGGTCTGCAAGTACCCCTGGCTGAGCTGGCCGGACACGGTCAAGTACGGCGGGTACGCGGCCGACCAGGCGGCCTTCGACTGGATCCGGGACGGCCGACCCGCTGGGCAACGGTGCCTGGAGGCGCAGGTCATGGACTGGGCCGACGACGTCGCCTACTCCGTCCATGACGTCGAGGACGGCGTGCATTCCAATCACATCGTGCTGGGCAAGGTCGACGACGACGAGCGCGCGGCGCTGTGCGAGACGGCGGCGGCCAGCTACAGCCCCCTCACGCCGGCCGAGCTCGCGCCGGTGCTCGACCGGCTGCTGCAGCTGCCGGCGTTGCTCGATCTGGCCTCCTACGACGGCAGCTATCGGGCCCAGGTCGCCTCCAAGCGAGCGACCAGCGAGCTGACCGGCCGGTTCACCGGGGCGGCGGTGTCGGCGACCCTGGCCAAGTACGCGCCCTCGCGGACCGAGCCGCTCGGCCGATACGCCGCCGACCTGATCCTGCCGCCCGAGGTGGTCGCTGAGTGCGCGTTGCTCAAAGCCATCGCACTGCGGTACGTGATGAGCCGGCCGGGCGTGCAGGAAGCTCAAGCCCAGCAGCGCGCGGTGCTGACCGAGCTGGTGGCGGCGCTGGGCGAGCAAGGCCCGGCGGCGCTCTCGCCGGTGATGGCCCAGCAGTGGCTCGAGGCGCCCGACGAGCCGGCCCGGCTGCGCGTGGTCATCGACCAGGTGGCCCAGCTGACCGACTCGGCCGCGTTGTCTTGGCACCGCCGACTGACCGCCAGCAACTAGACTCCACCCCATGGCCGGACGGATTCGCGACGAGGATGTCGCCGCCGTGCGGGACAAGGCCCGCATCGACGAGGTCATCGGCGAATACGTCCAATTGCGCAACGCCGGCGGCGGCAACCTCAAGGGCATCTGCCCCTTCCACGACGAGAAGTCGCCCTCGCTGTCGGTGTCGCCGGCGCGCGGGCTCTACCACTGCTTCGGCTGCTCGGCCGGCGGCGACGTCATCAAGTTCGTGCAGGACATCGAGCACCTGGCCTTCACCGAGGCGGTCGAGAACCTCGCCGCGCGGGTCGGCATCCAGCTCCGGTACGCCGAGGGCGGCAGCGGTCCGCAGCGCTCGGCCGGCCAGCGCGCTCGCCTCGTCGGGGCGCACGCCGAGGCGGCCGCGTTCTACCTCGCCCAGCTGGGCACCCCTGAGGCTCAGCCGGCGCGGGAGTTCTTGACCCAGCGCGGCTTCGACGCCGAGGTGGCCGCGCGCTTCGGCTGCGGCTACGCCCCGTCGGGCTGGGACGCGCTGACGAAACACCTTTTGGGCAAGGGCTTTTCACCGGCTGAGCTCACCCTGGCCGGCCTGGCCCGGGAGTCGGGCCGGGGCTCGCTGATCGACCGGTTCCACCGTCGGTTGCTCTGGCCGATCAAGGACGTCAGCGGCGATGTCGTGGGATTCGGGGCTCGGCGCCTGTATGACGACGACAAGGTCGAGGCCAAGTACCTCAACACCCCCGAGACGCCGATCTACAAGAAGAGCCAGCTGCTCTACGGCATGGACGTGGCCAAGCGCGAGATAGCCAAGCAGCACAAGGCGGTGGTCGTCGAGGGCTACACCGACGTGATGGCCTGCCACCTGGCCGGCGTGACCACTGCGGTCGCCACCTGCGGGACGTCCTTCGGCTCCGAGCACATCGCGGTGATCCGTCGGCTGCTGATGGACTCCGACACCTTCACCGGCGAGGTCATCTTCACCTTTGACGGGGACGCGGCGGGCATGAAGGCCGCTGAGCGCGCGTTCGCCGACGAGCAGAAGTTCATGGCCCAGACCTTCGTGGCCATCGAGCCGAGTGGCAAGGACCCGTGTGAGTTGCGCCAGGCCGGCGGCGACCCGGCGGTGCGCAGCCTGGTCGACGCGCGGGTCCCGCTGGTCGAGTTCGTGCTTCGCTCGACGGTCAACCGGCTGAACCTGGATTCGGCCGAGGGCCGCGTTGCCGCGCTGGACAAGGGCATTCCGTTGGTGGCGATGATCAAGGACCACGCGCTGCGGGACGAGTACGCCCGGCTGCTGGCCGGCTACGCCGGAGTCGATGACCCGATCCGGGTGGTGGCCCGGGTCCGGGCGTTGGTCCGATCGACCGAGAACGCCACTCGCGGGGCTGGCCCTGGCTCGACGGCGGGCCGGCCGACGAACGGGCGCGGTGGACCAACCGCCCCCGTCCCGCCGGCTGAGACGGCCTCGGTCGGCGGCGTGTCGGCCAAGGTCAGCCAGTCGGAGCGCGAGGTCATCAAGGCGGCGTTGCAGTTGCCTGACGTGGTCGGCAAGCAGTTCGACGAGCTGGGGCCGGGGGCGTTCCTCGTCGCCGTCCACCAGCAGCTGCAGACGGCCATCGCCGCCGCCGGCGGGGCAGCGGCAGCCAGTCCCGGGCCGGTCTGGGTGGCGGCCGTCTCCGAGTGCCTGCCGCCGGATTCGGAGGCGCGGGCCGCCGTGAACGCGCTGGCCGTTCAGCCGTTGCAGGCCAGCGTCGACGGTCAGCCGCGCTACGCGGCCGCGATGGTGAACAACCTCGCCGAGCAGGTTGTCGCGCGAGAGGTGGCCCATCTCAAATCAAAGGTCCAGCGCCTTGACTCCGCGACCGACGCCGAGGAGCAGGGCCGCCTGTTCGCCTTGCTGAACCAGCTTGAGCAGCGGCGGCGTGAGCTGCGGGCGCGGGCGATCGGTGACGAGTCGTGATCGGGTGGGTGCTGTGATGGGATTGCTGTCGCGCTGGGTTCGGCCGCCGTCGGAGTTTCGTAAGCTGCTGGGGGCGACCGACCGGGTTCTGGCCATCGCCGACACCGGCGCCGGTCCGGACTCAGCGGTAGTCATCGCGACCCAGTACGCCCTGTGGCTGCCCAACGGCATGGCAAGTTGGCAGCGGGTCGGCTGGAACGAGATCGTCAAGGCGACCTGGACCGACGGCATCCTCGAGGTGACCGACGGTGTGCTCGGCTCCGATGGCATCGTGGAAGACCGGGTGCCGGCGCGGTTCCCGTTGGCCGCGCCGCGCAACTTGCCGTCCGTGGTGCGCACCCGGGTCGAGGCGAGTATCGCTCGGTCGGAGTTGGTGAATCTGCCCGCCGGCCCAGCGCGGATCGTGGCTCGGCGAGTGCCCGGGGTGGACGGCGTCACCTGGACCGCGCGGTTTGACTCAGGAACCCCCGACAACCCCGCCGACCGCGCGACCTTGGTGGCCTACCTAGCGCGCGTCGAAGAAGCCGCGAGCCAACAGCTGACCTGACCCGCCGCCCCGCCGAGCCGCGGTTTCGCAGCGTTCTTGTTCCCTGGGAACAGAAACGCTCCGAAAGGCGCCGTGGTTTAGACGCCGCTGCGGATCAACTCGTGGATGAACCGCAGCTTCTCGATCACGACCGGCACCAGCACGAACGGGTACAGGTCGTCCTTGCCCATCGAGCGGTTCACCGTGTTCAGGGCGAAGGTCAGCGAGAGCCACGCGTTGAGCTGCTCGCTGAAGTCGAGGTAGGAGTCCTTGGGCGACGTCGAGGTGGACGGCACGTGCGCGGTGCTCGCCGGCAACCGCGGTCCCTGCAGCTCGATGCCGTAGGCGTGGGCCGTCTGCAGGGTGTCAGTCAGATGCAGGTAGTGCGCGAACGTCTCGGCCCAGTCCTCCCACGGGTGCGAGGCGGCGTAGTCGCTGACGTGCACCGTCCGCCAACCGTCTCCGTGCTCGGAGCCGTAGTGCTCCTTCAACGCCTGGGCGTAGTCGCGTCGCTCGTCGCCGAACAGGGCCCGGAAGTTCTCCAGCACGGCCGGCCGATCGGTTTGGAACGCGACCAGGACGTCGAAGTACCAATGCCCGATCTCATGCCGCAGATGTCCGAGCAGCGTCCGATACGGCTCGCCGAGACTCGTCCGCACCGCCTCCCGATGGGGATCATCGCCCTCGGCCAAGTCGATCGTGATGACCCCGCTGTCGTGTCCGGTGATGACTTTCTCGTGAGCGCTTGAGAGCAAGTCGAAGGCCAAGCCGTGCTGCGGGTCGACCGATCTCGGCGTCGTCGGAAGCCGCAGGTCGTCAAGCTGGAACAGCAATCGACGCTTGGCCTGCTCCGTCCGCGCGTAGGCCTCCAACCCCTCGACGTCGCCATCGGCCGGCCGGGTCCGGGTCAGTGAACAGCAGTCGCACAAGCCACCGGCCCTCGACGTCAGCCAATTGCACTGGGCCAGCTGCAGATTGGCGCAGACGACCAACGTCTGGCCGCGGTCATCAGTCCAACCGAGCCGGCCCAGCCCGGTGGGCTCGAGCCGCACGAAGCTGGCACTCTCCCGCACATAACCGAGGGCTGAGCCGCAGGTCACGCAGACGCTGTTCTCAAAGACGATCAGGGCCGAGCAATGGGGACACGCGAAGGCGCGCACGATAGAGCCTTTCCGGTTCGAGCTTTCGGCGCCGCACCGGCATTGCTTGCCGGTCAGATGCGGTTGACGTCGACGCTCACCAGCATGCTGGATTTGAGGGAATCCGTGACGATGACGCCCTTGAGCGGCGGCACATCGCTGTAGTCCCGCCCGCAGGCTACAACAAGATAGCGATCATCCACCCACTGGTTGTTCGTCGGATCCACGTCCAACCAACCATAGTCGGGAATGAACACCGACGCCCACGCGTGCGAGGCGTCAGCGCCTTGCAGCTTCTGCTGGCCCGGCGGCGGCTGGGTCTCGATGTAGCCGCTGATGTAGCGAGCGGCCAATCCCACCGAGCGCATCGCCCCGACCG
>JAOPUY010000044.1 GCA_025963265.1 Frankiales bacterium
GCGGGCATCGGGGCGGCCTCGGCCCGAGCGTGACGGGGCGGCACCCCCAGCCGCACCACGTCGGCGAAGGTGCCGGCCCAGCGGTCGGCCACGTCTCGGAACAGGGCCGAGGTCTCGGCGGTCAGCACCGGTTCGTCCCCGACGCCGCGTTCGAGGTAGGACAGCCGGCCGTCGTGGTCGCTGGCCGCCGAACGCGCCAGCACCCAGGCGTCGACCAGACGCCCGGCGAAGCGGACCCGGACCCGGGACCCCGGCGCGATCAGGGCGTCAAGGTCCGCGGGCACCAAGTAGTCGAAGGGCCGATCCAGATGCGGCAGCGGCGAGTCGATCGCGACCCGCGCGACCGGCAGCACCGGCGCCGGTTGCCGGGTCGCCTTACTCGGGCGGCCCGCGCCGACCGCGCTTGGATCAGGCCTCGGCCGCGAGCTTCGCGAGCTGCTCGGCGCGATCGGTGCGCTCCCAGGTGAAGTCGGCGTGCTCCCGGCCGAAGTGGCCGTAGGCGGCGGTGTTCTGGTAGATCGGCCGCTTCAAGTCCAAGTCACGGATGATCGCGCCGGGACGCAGGTCGAAGGTCTCGTTGATGGCCGCGACGATCTTGTCGACCGGGACGGTCTCGGTGCCGAAGGTCTCGACGAACAAGCCGACCGGCTCGGCCTTTCCGATGGCGTACGCGACCTGCACCTCGACGCGGCGGGCCAGTCCGGCCGCGACGACGTTCTTGGCGACCCAGCGCAGCGCGTAGGCCGCGGAGCGGTCCACCTTCGACGGGTCCTTGCCGGAGAACGCGCCGCCACCGTGCCGGGCCATGCCGCCGTAGGTGTCGACGATGATCTTGCGGCCGGTCAGGCCGGCGTCGCCCATCGGGCCGCCGATGACGAAGCGACCGGTCGGGTTGACCAGGAGCCGGTAGCCCTCGGTGTCGATGTCCAGGCCGGCCAACACCGGCTTGACCACGTGCTCCTCGATGTCCGGGCCGAGCAGGGTGTCGAGGTCGATGTCCTCGGCGTGCTGGCTGGAGACGACGACGGTGTCCAGGCGCACGGCCTTGTCGTCGACGTACTCGATGGTGACCTGGGTCTTGCCGTCGGGACGCAGGTAGGGGACGGTGCCGTTCTTGCGCACCTCGGTCAGCTTCTCAGCCAGCCGGTGGGCCAGCCAGATCGGCAGCGGCATCAGCTCGGGCGTCTCGTCGGAGGCGTAGCCGAACATCAAACCCTGGTCGCCGGCGCCCTGTGCGGCGATCTCGGCCTCGGCGCTGTCGCCGTCGGAGGACGAGCCGCCGACCCGCGACTCGTAGGAGGTGTCGACGCCCTGGGCGATGTCGGCTGACTGCGAGCCGAGGGACACGCTCACGCCGCACGACTCGCCGTCGAAGCCCTTGCGCGAGGAGTCATAGCCGATGGCCAGGATGGTCTTGCGGACGATGGCCGGGATGTCGGCGTAGGCCGAGGTCGTGACCTCACCGGCGATGTGGACCTGGCCGGTGGTGATCAGCGTCTCGACCGCGACCCGGCTTTGCGGGTCCTGGGTCAGCAAGGCGTCGAGGATTCCGTCCGAGATCTGGTCAGCGATCTTGTCCGGATGGCCCTCGGTGACGGACTCCGAAGTGAAAAGGCGGCGACTCACGAGCACTCCTGGTTGTGTTGGCGGCGGGGAAAGTCTAGCTGGTCAGTCGAATAACGATGGCATCGCAGATGGCGGCGGCAAGGACAGTCTTCGGACCTAACGGGATATCGGTCTCAGATCCGTCGGCGCCGAGGATCACTGCGGCGTTGTCCGGTTGGCCGAAAGCCTTGCCCTCGCCGACCGCGTTGACGACCAGCAGGTCGCAGCCCTTGCGGGCGAGCTTGGCTCGGCCGTGGGAGATGACGTCGGCCTCCGCGTCGCCGGTCTCGGCCGCGAAGCCCACCAGTAACGCCGACAGCCGGCCCTCCCGCTTGGCCTCGACGAGCTCGGCGAGGATGTCCGGATTGCGGATCAGCACGAGCGGTTCCGGGTCGGCGTCGGACTTCTTGATCTTGTGCTCGACGACCGTGGCGGGCCGGAAGTCGGCCACAGCCGCCGCCATGATGACGACGTCGGCGTCTTTGGCCGCCGTGTGGGTGGCCTCCCGCAATGCCTCGGCGCTGATCACGTTGACGACCTCGGTGCCGGCCGGCGGCGGGGCCTCGACGTTGGCGGCGAGCAAGGTGACGCGCGCGCCGCGGGCGGCGGCGACCGAGGCGAGGTCGAAGCCCTGGCGTCCGCTGGAGCGATTGCCGAGGAAACGCACGGGATCCAGCGCCTCCCGGGTGCCGCCGGCGGTGACCACCACGTGCCGGCCGACCAGGTCGGCCGGCAAACCGTGGCCAAGGTGCAACAGCAACTCGGCGATCCGGGCGATCTCGGCGGGCTCGGGCAGCCGGCCCTTGCCGGTGTCGCTGCCGGTCAGGCGGCCGACCCCGGGCTCGAGCACGGTCGCCCCGCGCCGCCGCAGCAACGCGACGTTGTCGGCCGTGGCGGGGTGCTCCCACATCTCGGTGTGCATGGCCGGTGCGAACAACACCGGGCAGCGGGCGGTGAGCAGGGTGTTCGTGAGCAGGTCGTCGGCCAGCCCGTGCGCGGCCTTGGCCAGCAGATCAGCGGTGGCCGGCGCGACCACGACCAGGTCGGCCCGCCGGCCGATCGCCACGTGCGGGACCTCATGGGCGTCGGTGAAGACGTCCGTCGCGACCGGGTGGTGCGAGAGCGCCTCCCAGGTCGCGCGGCCGACGAAGTTCAGCGCCGCGGCCGTCGGCACCACTGTGACCTCGTGACCCGCCTCAACGAGTCGGCGGGTGAGATCAGCTGCCTTGTAAGCAGCGATCCCACCCGCGACACCGAGGACGATGCGGAATTCAGGCACCGAAGAGCCGAGTCGCTCAGGCTTCGGAGGGCTTGAACTCGATCAGGTCGGTGTTGATCTCACGCAGGGCGATGGACAGCGCCTTCTCCTGCGGGGCCGTTTCCACCAGCGGGCCGACGTACTCGAGCAGTCCCTCGCCGAGCTGGCTGTAATAGGCGTTGATCTGGCGGGCCCGCTTGGCCGCCACGATGACGAGCGCGTA
>JAOPUY010000059.1 GCA_025963265.1 Frankiales bacterium
TTGCCCAGTCCCAAACAGTGGAAGGACGGATGCATCACGATGCGTCGACACGGAAAAGTAGCAGCGGGGATCTCCCTTGTTGCGGTGGCAGCGTTGGTGCTGACCGCCTGTAGCAGCTCGAAGAAGTCGAGCTCCGACAACAACAGCGCCAGCGGCTCCAGCAGCAATAGTGCCGAAGCGGGAGTGGCCGCGGCTTACAACGCGGCCAACGACGGCATCGTCAACGCCTCGACCAAGACCGGCGGCACGGTGACGTATGAGGACTCCGACACCCCGGACTCCTTCGACCCCGGCAACACTTACTACGCCTGGGTCTGGGACATGAGCCGGCTGTGGGCCCGTTCGCTCACGACCTTCAAGCCCGCCGCCGGCAAGGACGGCCTGACCCTGGTTCCCGACCTGGCGACCTCGCTCGGCGTGGCCAGCGACGGCGGCAAGACCTGGACCTACCACATCCGGGCTGGACTGAAGTACTCCAACGGCGCTCCGATCACCACGGCCGACGTCAAGTACGCCATCGAGCGCAGCAACTACGCGCCGGACGTGCTGTCCAACGGTCCGACGTACTTCAACGGCATCCTCGTCAACAACACCCCGGCTTACGCTGGTCCTTACAAGGACAAGTCGGCCACCGGACTGAAGTCGATCGAGACGCCGGACGCGACCACGATCATCTTCCACCTGAACGCGCCGTTCGCGGACTTCGACTACCTGACGTCCAACCCGCAGACGGCTCCCGTCCCGCAGGCCTCCGACACCGGTGCGACCTACGTGAACCACATCGTGTCCTCGGGCCCGTACATGTTCTCCAGCTACACCGATGGCAAGGGCGCCACGCTGGTCCCGAACCCGAACTGGACCAAGGCCTCTGACCCGATCCGCAATCAGAACGCCGGCAAGATCACCTACGCGTTCGCCGTCGATCAGAACACCATCGACTCCGACCTGATCGCCGAGAACGCCACGGCGGACTCCGCGGGCGCCGGTGTCGCGGCTTCCAGCCAGACGCAGATCTTGACTGACCCGACCAAGAAGGCCAACGCCGACGATGCGTTGTCCGGTGCGCTGGCCTACATGGCCATCAACACCACGGTCGCTCCGTTCAACAACCTGCAGTGCCGAGTAGCCATCGAGTACGCGGTGGACAAGACCTCGGTGCAGACGGTGCTGGGTGGACCGGTGCGCGGTGACATCGCCTCGACGGTGCTGCCGCCGAACATCACCGGGTACACGAACTACAACCTGTATCCGACCGACGGCAACAAGGCCGACACCACCAAGGCCAAGGCCGCGCTGACCGCCTGCGGCAAGCCGGGTGGCTTCTCGACCTCGTTGAGCGCTCGTTCGGACCGTCCCAACGAGATCGCCGCGGCGACGGCCATCCAGGCCGCGCTCAAGACCGTCGGCATCAATGTCACGATTCAGCAGTACCCGTCCGGTAAGTACTTCAGCGACTACGCCGGCGCGCCGGCCTTCGCGAAGGCGCACGACCTCGGGCTGCTGATGACGGCGTGGGGCGCGGACTGGCCGACTGGCTACGGGTTCCTGCAGCAGATCATCGACGGAGGCTCGATCAAGGCCTCTGGTAACTCGAACGTCGGCTCGTTGAACGACCCAGCCATCAAAGCCGCGTTGAAGGCCGCCAACGAGAACACCGACACGGCGGCTCGCACCACGGCCTGGGGCGACATCGACAAGATGGTCATGAAGGACGCGGCTATCGTGCCGCTGGTCTACCGCAAGGACCTGCTCTACCGGCCCACCACGGCGACCAATGTGACTGTCAGTCAGGCCTACGGAATGTATGACTACCTGCTCCTGGGCAGCTCGTCCTAACCGTCCGATTCGCAAATAGCTCGAGCCTCTAAGGAGGAAGGGGTGGGTGCCGCCGGCGAAAGCCGGCGGCACCCGCCTCGAACACCGGTTGATCGCATTCATCGTTCGCAGATTGTTCGCGGCCATCATTCTGCTTTTCATCGTCAGCGCCGTCACGTTCGCCATCTTCTTCATGCTGCCCCGGCTCGCCGGGGAGACCTCGGATCAGCTGGCGGCGCAGTACGTCGGACGCGATCCCAGCGCGGCGGCGATCGCCGCCGTCAAGCACAACCTGGGCTTTGACCAACCGGTGTACGTGCAGTACGGCCGATTCATCAAGCAGATCATCTTTGGCCGCACCTACACCGACGGCACGAACGTGACCCACTGCGGTTTCCCGTGCTTCGGGTATTCCTTCAAGACGCACCTGCCGGTCTGGCCTGACATCACCTCGCGGCTGTCGGTCACGGTCTCGATCGCCGTTGGCGCAGCGGTCATCTGGCTCGTCGCCGGCGTGTTCATCGGGGTCATCTCGGGCCTGCGTCGAGGCTCTTTCTTCGACCGGTTCTCGATGGGCATCGCACTCGCTGGCGTCTCGCTGCCGATCTTCTTCACCGGCCTGATCCTGCAGGCGCTGTTCAAGTACAAATGGCCGATCTGGAAAGACCTGCATTACGTCCCGCTCACCGAGAACCCGGCGGAGTGGGCGTTCAACCTGATCCTGCCGTGGATCTCGCTGGCCTTCCTCTACGCCGCGTTGTACGCCCGACTGACGCGGGCCGGCATGCTCGAGGCGATGAGTGAGGACTACATCCGCACCGCTCGGGCCAAGGGCCTGCCCGAGCGAGTGGTCATCATCAAGCACGGGTTGCGGGCCGCGTTGACGCCGATCCTGACGATCTTTGGTCTCGACCTCGGGTTGCTGCTGGGCGG
>JAOPUY010000091.1 GCA_025963265.1 Frankiales bacterium
TGCCGAACGTCCTGGCGACACCAAGTCAGCTAGCCGAGGAACGGCCTGACGCGACGCCGATGCCCTGGTGATCTTCCAACGATCGGGCAGCCCTGACGCTGTGAGGAAAAAACGCTCTACCACGACGAGCGGCGCTGACCGGCGAACGAGCTCGCTGGTCAGCGCCGCTTGCGACGCCTGGATCAGGCAGCCTGCTTGGTCTCCCAGAAGATCTTGTCGATCTGGGCGATGTAGTCCAGCAGCTCCTGGCCGGTGGCCGGGTCGTTCGAGGCCTTCGTACCGCCCGCGCCGCCGCCGGCCTTCTTGGTGGCCTTGTTGAACAGCTCGTGCAGCTCCGGGTACTTCTCGAAGTGCGGCGGCTTGAAGTAGTCCGTCCACAGCACCCAGAGGTGATGCTTGACGAGCTCAGCCCGCTGCTCCTTGATGATCAGCGCGCGGGTCCGAAAGACCGGGTCCTCGTTGCCCTGATACTTCTCCATGATCGCTTTTACGGACTCGGCCTCGATGCGGGCCTGCGCGGGGTCATAGACACCGCAGGGCAGATCGCAATGCGCGGAAGCTGTTGCCGAGTGGCGTAGTAGACGCATGACATCTCCTTCAAGACTGACGGGGTTAGCTCCGATTTGAGCATCACTTGTGACCCTACTCCCGGCACCCGCCGACCGACCGGCGCCCGGCGCTGGCAATATGGCCGCAATGAGCCGGCGGTCGACGCAGCTGACCCCGTGGCAGCTGATCCGGGTCGAGGGGCATTCGATGACCCCGACGCTGCTGCCGGGGGACTGGCTGCTGGTGCGCCACGGGGCGCCTATCGTCGCGGGGTCAGTGGTGCTCGGACGGTTTCAGGGCGGCCCGGAGTTGTTGGTCGTCAAGCGGGTCCGCGCTCGCTCAGGCCGCGGGTGGCACTTGCTCAGCGACAACGCCGCGGCCGGCTCGGATTCCCGGCAGCACGGCCCGGCCGACGTGTTGGCCCGCGCGTTGCTGCGGTGGCCGGGCCCGCTCAGCCGGCAGTTGGCCAGGAGCGCAGCGGACGGCGCGGTGACCGGTGCGCCCCCCGCGCCGCTGGCCCGCTTGACCAGGCTGATCAGGACGGCGCGAGCCAGCCTGCCCAGGCGCTTGCCCCGCTCCGAGGACGAGCCGCTCTGAGAGTGCGCGCGGCCCGGCTGGGGCCGGCTGTTACTCACGCCACGGGCCCGCTTCCTGTTCTCCCAGCGCCGAACGTGCCAAACTCCGTTGGTTACGGGTGACCCCCGCTACATTGATCCAGTCCGCTGAATGGAATTCCGCAACCGAGTGCCCGTCGCGTGCGCATGACCTGCCCGCGGACCGCACCGCAGGGACAACCGTGGCATGAGACATCTGGAGTGTGCAGTGGCGCAGGCATTCGACCCCGACAGTGAAGTCTTCCGTTGCCATGAGGGCGGCAAGCTTCGAGTGACCTCCACGATGGCGCTGACCGACCGCGACGCGCTCTCGCTGGCCTACACGCCTGGCGTGGCCGAGGTGTGCAACGCCATCGCCGGGGACGAGTCGCTAGCGGAGACGTACACCTGGCGCTCGCGCCTGGTCGCGGTGGTGAGCGATGGCACCGCGGTGCTCGGCCTCGGCGACATCGGCCCCGCCGCCGCGCTGCCGGTGATGGAGGGCAAGGCGGCGCTGTTCGAGCAATTCGCCGGCCTGAACTCGGTGCCGATCGTGCTCTCGACCACCGACACCGAGGAGATCATCGAGACGGTCATCCGGATCGCGCCCTCCTTCGGTGGCATCAACCTGGAGGACATCTCCGCGCCGCGCTGCTTCGAGATCGAGGCCCGGCTGCGGGAGAAGCTGAGCATCCCGGTCTTTCACGATGACCAGCACGGGACGGCGATCGTGGTGCTGGCCGCGCTGCGCAACGCTGCGGCCGTGACCGGCCGCAGCTTGGCCGATCTGCGAGTCGTGGTCTCCGGCGCCGGCGCGGCGGGCGTGGCCTGCGCCAAAATCCTCATCGCAGCCGGCATCGGCGACATCGCCGTCGCCGACTCGCGAGGGATCCTCGACCCCAATCGCGGCGATCTCACCGCGATCAAGAAGGAGATCGCCGAGCTCACCAACCGGGCCGGCCTCGCGGGCCCGATCGAGGGCGCGCTGATCGGCGCCGACGTCTTCCTGGGCGTCAGCGCCGGCGCCCTGGGGGAGGACGCCGTCGCGGCCATGGCTGACCAGAGCATCATCTTCGCGCTGGCCAACCCCACCCCGGAGGTTCATCCCGACATCGCCCTGCGGCATGCCGCGGTGTACGCGACCGGGCGCAGCGACTACGCGAACCAGATCAACAACGTGCTGGCGTTTCCGGGCATCTTCGCCGGGGCCTTCGACGCCGGCGCCAGCGGCATCACCGAGGGCATGAAGCTCGCGGCCGCCGACGCGATCGGGTCGGTGGTGGCCGATGACCTCAGTCCGACCTACATCGTCCCCACCCCGTTCGACCCGCGGGTCGCGCCGGCCGTGCGGGCGGCGGTCGCCGCGCAAGCTCGTCTCGATGGGGTCGCGCGCCGGTAGCCCGAGGGCCGCGGCAGGCGGCGGCTAGGCGGCGGCTAGGCGGTGATGAGTGAGCCTGGCCGCGAGGGCGGGGCGAGCCGACCGTCCGCGAGATCGGTCCAGGCCTGCGCCATCACGGTCACCGCGCGGAGCAACTCAGCCGGCGCGAGCGCGAACGGTATGCGCAGGAATCGCTCCTGGGAGGCGTCCACCGCGAACCGCGAGCCGGAGTTGATGAGCACTGCTCGCTGCTCCAGCAGGTGAGTGAGGGGGGTGGCGCCGGGGGCGTCGAGCTCCACCCAGGCCGACAACCCGCCGGCCGGTTCGAGCGTCCGCCAGGCCGGCAGCTGACGGCCTAAGGCCGCGAGCAGGACGTCGCGTTGCTCGCGCAGCGCGTGGCGGCGTTCGGCGATGAGCTCCTCCAGTTGAGCGAGTAGCCGCACGGCCATCAGCTGCTCGATCACGGCCCCGCCCATGTCCGCTCGCGCGCGGATCACCGCCAGCCGGGCGATGCTGTCCGGGTCGGCGCGGATCCACCCGACCCGCAGGCCGCCCCACACCGCTTTCGACATTGATCCGAGGCTGAACACGTTGGCCGAGGTCGCCGCCATCGGCGTCGGCACCGTCGAGCCGGCCGGCCGGAGGTCGAGGTCGACGAAGGATTCGTCGATGACTAAGGGGGTTCCGGCCCGACGGGCAGCGGCGGCGACCCGCTGTCGGGAGTCGGTGTCGGCTAAAAATCCAGTCGGGTTGTGAAAATCCGGGATCAGATAGGCCAGCCGAGGCGAGGTCTGCCGCAGGGCGTTGGCGATCGCCGCTGGGTCCCAGCCGCCGTCGCGGCCGATCGGCGCCGGGACCGGCCGGCCGTGATGGGCCCGGATCGAGTCCAGCGCGCCGGGATAGGTCGGCTGCTCGACGAGCACCCGGTCGCCGGCGTTCAGCGTCGCCCGGAGGATCAGGTCGAATCCGTGCTGCGCGCCGTTGGTGATCAGGATGTGCTCGGCCGTGGTCGGAACTCCGCGGTCGGCATAACGCTGCGCGACCGCGACCCGCAACGGCTCGATGCCATAGGGCTGATAGCCGTCGTGCAGCGCGTAGCGTCCCAGCTCGGGCAGCAGTTGGGCCGCGGCCGCCTCGATCACTCCGGGCAGGCCGGGCAGCGCGGCGATGGACAAGTCGATGACCTCCGCACCGCGCGGCCCGCGGGTCACCCGCGACCCTGGTCCGGCCACGCGTGAGGCAGCCGGGAGCATCAGGTAGCTGCCCGATCCGCGGCGTCGCTGCAGCAGACCTTGGGCGGCCAACTCCTCGTAGGCGGCGGTCGCCGTGGCGCGGCTGATGGCCAGCTCGGTGGCCAGTGCGCGCTCGGACGGCAGCCGGGTTCCGGCCCCGAGTCGGCCGTCGAGCAGTAGCGAGGAGATGGCCGAGCTCAGCGCGCGGTAGCGCGGTCCGGGCGAGTCCGCCAGCTCGTTGATCAGCCCGGCGATCGTTCGCGATCCCACCCTGGACTCGGCCGCCACCAGGCCAGTATGCGGCACCGACGCCTGGGATTAGCCTGGCCAGGACGAAAAGCAGGCCACTTTCGGCAAATTGGCACTATCGGTCGCCGGGTGGGGCCCGCACGATGGGGTCATGACCCCCGCCCGGATCGCGCAGCTGTACCTCGGGCTCGCGCTCTACGGGCTCTCGAGCGCGCTGCAGGTTCGAGCCGGTCTCGGGTTGGATCCGTGGGATGTGCTGCACCAGGGTCTGGCCCGGCATCTCGGCTTGGCCATCGGCACGGTGTCGATCCTGGTCGGCGCGCTGGTGCTGCTGGGGTGGATCCCGATCCGCCAACGGCCGGGCTTCGGAACCCTCAGCAACGTGGTGATGGTCGGGGCCTCGCTCAACGCGGCGCTCTCGGTGCTGCCGACCCCGCACGGCCTCGCGGCCCGGATCGCGCTGCTGCTGGGCGCGATCGCGTTGTGCGGCTTGGCCACCGGCCTCTACATCTCCGCCGGTCTCGGCCCTGGTCCGCGCGACGGTCTGATGACGGGCTGGGCGCGGCGCACTGGAGCCTCGATCCGACTCACTCGCACCCTGATCGAGCTGGTGGTGCTGGGCACCGGCTGGCTGCTGGGCGGTTCGGTGGGCGTGGGGACGCTGCTGTTCGCCCTGACGATCGGGCCGCTCGCTCAGCTCTTCCTGCGATTGTTCGCCCGCTCGTCCGTCAGTCGTCCTCGTCGTCGGCGCGGGCCAGCCAAGTGGCCAGCCGCTCGACCGCGGTCTCGAACTCCGGGTTCAGATCGACAAAGGTCTGCAGCCGGCCCGCCAACCAGGCCAGGCTCACCTCTTCCTCGCCTCGACGAGTCTCCAGTTCCTCAATGCCGCGATCGGTGAAATACATCTACTACTCTCCCGGGTACTTCACGCCGAGGTCGGCGCGGGCTTCGTCCAACAATGCCATCACCGCGATCGTGTCGGCGTGCGGGACCAGCGGGCTCTCGATCAGCCCGGCCCGCAGACACCGGGCGACCTCGGCGATCTCTGGGCCGTAACCGTGACCGCGGCCGGCGATCGGGTCGGGCACATGCTGGCGGCCGCCGCCCCGGCTCGGGTCGCCCTGGCTGATGACGAGCCCGCTCGGCCGGTGGAACGCGCCCTCGGTGGCGATCCAGCCGTTGCTGCCGAGCAACACCGCCTGGTTGGGCGCGGAGACACTGGCTGAGCACCACAGTCGAGCGCCGGTCCCATTGGCGTAGTCCCACTGCATGGCGACTCGGTCCTCGCTGCCGGTCGGCGAGAGAGTGCCGGTGGTGCGCACCTGATCGGGTCGGCCGAGGAAGAGATAACCGAACGTCACGACGTAGATGCCGAGGTCGAGCAGCGAACCGCCGCCGTTGGACATGTCGTAGAGACGGTGGCTGGGATCGAAGGGCAGACCCAGCCCGAACTCGGCCCGCAACCCCAGCAAATCGCCGATGGCGCCGTCGGCCACCAGTTGCTCGGCCTGCCGGATGAGGGGATTGGTCCGCATCCACATGGCTTCCATGGCGAACACGTCGGCGTGCCGGGCCGCGGCCAGCACCTCGTGGGTCTGCCGGGCGTTGAGGCACACCGGCTTCTCGACCAAGACCGGCTTGCCGGCCGCGATGGCCATCAGGGCCTGCTCATGGTGGCTCGGGTGGGTCGTCGCGACGTAGACGACGTCGACCTCGGGATCGGCCACGAGCTCGGCGTAGCTGCCGTAACTCGTGGCGCCCGGGAACTGCGCGGCGAACTCAGCCGCTCGCTCGCCGTCGCGAGCGGCGACGGCGCCGACGACGTTGCCCTCGGTGCGGCTGATGTCCTCGCTGACGTTGCGGGCGATGCCACCCGCTCCGAGCAAGCCCCAGCGGATCGGCCGGTCTTCCGGCAAGTGCGCAGCCATTGCTTAAACCTATGCCGTCGGACAAAGGCCGCAGCGTGTGGGCTGTCGCCGCCTTAGTCCGCGTCAGCGGGCGCTTAGCCGAGGGCGGTCGCCACGACCTCGCGCTGCTGCGCCTCATGCACGCTCGACGAGCCGACCGCCGGCGAGGCCGAGGCCCGACGAGACGCGCGGTAGATCGGGCGGTTCTGACCCAACGCCGCCAGCTGCTCGGGCAGGTTGAGGGCGATGAACGGGTACGCGCCCTGGTTGGCCGGCTCCTCCTGGGCCCAGATCAGCTGGGCCTCGGGGTAGAGCTCGATCGCCGCGGCGATCTCCGCCGCCGGCAGCGGGTAGAGCTGCTCCACCCGAACGATGGCCACGTCGCTTCGCCCGGCGGCGATGCGGGCGGCGAGCAGGTCGTAGTAGATCTTGCCGCTGCAGAGCACCACCCGGGTGACCTCGCTCGGGTCCAGGGCGGAATCGGCGATGACCGGTTGGAAGGCGCCGTCGGTGAACTCGGCCAGCTGGCTGACCGCTGCCTTGAGGCGGAGCAGCGACTTGGGCGTGAACGCGATCAGCGGACGCCGGATGTCGGACAGCGCCTGCCGACGCAGCAGGTGGAAGTAGTTCGCGGGCGAGGAGCACATGGCGATCGTCATGTTGTTCTCGGCGGCCAGTTGCAGGAACCGCTCGGGTCGACCGGAGGAGTGATCCGGGCCCTGGCCCTCATAGCCGTGCGGCAGCAGCAAGGTCACCGATGAGCGCTGGCCCCACTTGGCCTCGCCCGAGGCGATGAACTCGTCGATGATCGTCTGGGCGCCGTCGGCGAAGTCACCGAACTGAGCCTCCCAGATGACCAGCGAGTCCTCGTCGGCGACCGAGTAGCCGTACTCGAAACCCATCGCCGCGTACTCGCTCAGCAGTGAGTCGTAGGAGCGGAACTGGGCGGTCGCGCCGGGGACGTAGCGCAGCGGGGTGTACTCCTCGCCGGTGTTGCGGTCGATGAGCACCGCGTGCCGCTGGGTGAAGGTGCCGCGCCGCGAGTCCTGGCCGGCCAGCCGGACGTTGTGGCCATCGACGGTGAGCGAGCCGAAGGCCAGCAATTCGGCCGTGGCCCAGTCCACGTCGCCGCCGGTGGTTTGCGCCACGCGCCGGTCGATTTGCGGCTTGAGGCGGGGGTGAATGACGAAGCCCGCGGGGTGGTTGGCGTACAGGTCGCCGATGCTCTTGATCAGCTCACCTGAGATCGCCGTGGGAATCGGCTGCGCGTTCAGGTCGGGGTTCATCACCGGCTCGGGCGTCGGACGCCCGGTCGCGCCGCGGGTCTCGAGGAACACCTTCTCGAGCTGAGACTGAAAGTCCTTCAGCGCCTCTTCGGCATCGGACAGCGAGATGTCGCCCCGGCCGATCAGGGCCTCGGTGTAGATCTTTCGAACGCTGCGCTTCTTGTCGATGATGTCGTACATCAGCGGCTGGGTGAAGGACGGGTTGTCGGCCTCATTGTGGCCGCGTCGGCGGTAGCAGACAATGTCGACGACGACGTCTTTCTAGAACTGCCGCCGGTACTCGACTGCGAGCTTGGCCACCCGGACGCACGCTTCCGGGTCGTCGCCGTTCACGTGAAAGATCGGCGCCGCGATCATCCGGGCGATGTCGGTGCAGTAGAGGCTGGAGCGCGACTGCGAGGGAGAGGTGGTGAACCCGACCTGGTTGTTGACTACGACGTGGATCGTGCCGCCGGTGCGGTAACCGCGCAGTTGGGAGAGGTTCAGAGTCTCCGCGACCACGCCTAGGCCCGCGAAGGCCGCGTCGCCGTGCATGAGGACCGGCAGGACCGTGAAGCCGCCCTCGCCCTTGTCGATCAGGTCCTGCTTGGCCCGGACGATGCCCTCGAGCACCGGGTTGACCGCTTCCAGGTGCGACGGGTTGGCCGTGAGCTCAACCGCGATCTGCGCACCGGCCGGGGAGGTGTAGGTGCCGTGGGCTCCCAGGTGGTACTTGACGTCGCCCGAGCCCTGCGCGGTGCCGGGGTCGATGTTGCCCTCGAACTCATTGAAGATCTTGGCGTACGGCTTGCCCACGATGTTGGCCAGCACGTTCAGCCGGCCGCGGTGCGGCATGCCGATCACGACCTCGTCGAGCTCCTGGGCGGCGGCGGCCTCGAGCACCGCGTCCAACAGCGCGATGACGGTCTCGCCACCTTCCAGGCTGAAGCGCTTCTGCCCGACGTACTTCGTCTGCAGGAACGTCTCAAAGGCCTCGGCGACGTTGAGGCGGGACAAGATGTGCTTCTGCTCGTCCTGCGTCGGGGCATCGTTCTTGACCTCGATGTGCTCCTGGATCCAGGCGCGTTCCTCGGGGTCGATGATGTGCAAGTACTCGACGCCGACCCGCCGGCAGTAGGCGTCGCGCAGCACCCCCAGGATGTCGCGCAGCTTCATCAGCTTCTGCCCGGCGAAGCCGCCGACTGGGAACTCGCGGTCGAGGTCCCAGAGCGTCAGGCCGTGCTTGGTGATGTCGAGGTCGGGATGGGTCCGGATCTTGAACTCGAGAGGATCGGTGTCGGCCATCAGGTGGCCGCTGCTGCGGTAGGCGTTGATCAGCTCGACGACTCGCGCCGCCTTGTCGATCTGGCCCTCGTGGGTGAACTCTCGGTCGATGAGCCACACGACCGGCTCGTACGGGATCTGCAGTGCGCGGAAGATCTCGTAGTAGAAGCCGTCCTCGCCCAACAGCAACTGGTGCACCTTGCGCAGGAACTCGCCGGACTGCGCGCCTTGGATGATGCGGTGGTCATAGGTCGAGGTGAGCGTCATGATCTTGCTAATCGCGGCGTTGGCCAGCGACTCCTCGCTAGTGCCGCTGTACTGGGCGGGGTACTCCATCGCGCCGACGCCGATGATCGTGCCCTGGCCCTGCATGAGCCGGGGGACTGAGTGGTTGGTGCCGATCGTGCCGGGGTTGGTGAGGCTGATCGTCGAGCCGGCGAAGTCGTCGGC
>JAOPUY010000100.1 GCA_025963265.1 Frankiales bacterium
CTGGTCTCCGCCCTCGTCCATGGATCAAACCTAAACGGCCCCTCCGACAACCCCGGAGGACTCGAACCGCCCCCAACCGACCCAGATTGGCCATACCCGATAAGCCGAAACCCAATCGTGACCTTCCCGCAGAGTAGCCACACGATCACTGTCGCTCCGAGCGAGCCAACCGTCTGCGGGGCGCCACCGGCACAGCGTTAGCCGGCGCCGCGATCGCAGCAATGGGCCGACCCGGGTGGCTTGCTTCGCCCGGCTGGATAGGCTGGCGCCATGACTCGTCCCGACGGCCGTGACGCCGCGCAGCTTCGTCCGATCAGCATCACCCGCAACTGGCAGGCCTACGCCGAGGGATCGGCCCTGATCGAGTTCGGCGAGACGAAGGTGCTGTGCGCCGCGTCGGTGACCCAGGGCGTGCCCCGCTGGCGTAAAGGCAGCGGGCTCGGGTGGGTCACCGCGGAGTACTCGATGCTCCCGCGCGCCACCCTGACCCGCAACGACCGCGAATCCGTGCGAGGCAAGATCGGCGGCCGCACGCATGAGATCTCTCGACTGATCGGCCGCTCGCTGCGAGCCGCGGTCGACCTGTCCGCCCTGGGTGAGAACTCGATCGCGATCGACTGCGACGTGATCCAAGCCGACGGCGGCACCCGGACCGCGGCGATCACCGGCGCGTACGTTGCCCTGGCTGACGCGATCAGCTGGCTCGACGGCCGAAAGGCCCTGGCCAAGCCGGCGCCGTTGATCAACTCGGTCTCAGCCGTGTCCGTCGGGGTCATCGACGGCGAGCCCCGCCTCGACCTGATGTATGAGGAGGACGTCCGCGCGGAGACCGATATGAACGTGGTCGTCACCGGCAATGGCGAGTTCGTCGAGGTCCAGGGGACCGCCGAGGGGGTGCCGTTTCGACGTGACGAACTGGACGCGCTGCTCGATCTGGCCGTCGCCGGCTGTGTCGAGCTCGCCGAGCACCAGAGGAAGGCGCTTGGGCTGTGAGCAGGCAGCTCCTGCTCGCAACCCGAAACCCGAAGAAACTCGAGGAGCTTAAGCGGATCCTCGCCCCCTTGATCGAGGTCGAGGTCCTCGGGCTGGATGACATTCCGCCTTATGAGGAAGTGCCGGAGTCCGGAGCGACGTTCTCCGACAACGCGCTGCTCAAGGCCACGGAGGCCGTCAAGCACAGCGGCCTGATCTCGCTCGCCGATGATTCCGGACTCGCCGTCGACGCCCTGAACGGCATGCCCGGCGTGTTGTCGGCCCGCTGGTCGGGTTCGACCCGGCCCGAGGTGAGCCGAGACGACGCCAATGTCGACTTGGTCCTCGAGCAATTGGCCGACACGCCCGATGAGCGCCTGGGCGCGGCCTTTCACTGCGCGGTCGCCCTGGTGCGACCGGATGGTGCCCGAGTCGTGCGGCTGGGCGTGATGGCGGGCCGGCTGATCCGCGAACGACGCGGCGGCAATGGCTTCGGTTACGACCCGATCTTCGTGCCAGCGGGCTATGAGGTCAGCTCCGCTGAGTTGTCATCGGCGGATAAGGACGCGATCAGCCATCGGGGCAAGGCCTTGCAGGCGATCGTGCCCGACCTGCTGGCCGCGCTTGATGGCTGACTCAGCCGCGAGCCCGGCGTCGGACGACTGGCGGGACGAGCGGGCGCTCGCTCGCTTCGAGTTGTTCCTGTTCACCGCGGTGGCGACCGTGCTCGTGGTGCGCACCGCGCTGGCCGTCACCGGCTACCCCCAGGTTGGCGGCGGCGGCCTGCACGTGGCCCATGTGCTCTGGGGCGGGCTGTTGATGGGGGTGGCTATCGTGCTGGTCGAGATCCTGCCAGGCACCCGGATCCGGATTAGGGCAGCGTTCATCGGCGGAATCGGCTTTGGTCTGTTCATCGACGAGATCGGGAAGTTCCTCACCAAGGACGTCAACTACTTCTTCAAGCCGGCCATCGCGATCATGTACGGCGTGTTCGTGGTCGCCTACCTGGTCGTCCGCACGCTGCTGGCCCATCGCCGCCTGGACGACCGGCGGCGGCTGGCCTTGGCCGCCGCGGCGGTCACCGACCTCTCGTTGGGGCAGCTGGACACCCACGCCCGCAACTACGCCCTGACCTTGCTCGAAGGCGTCGACGCGAACAGCGGGCTGCGCAAGTCGGCCGAGGCCATTCGCGAGGCGCTCACGGCGCAACAGCCCGCCTCGCGCTCGTTGGAAAGCTCGCTCAGCCAGCTGCGCGATCGGGTCGCCGCCATTGCCGACCGGGCGCTGGGCAGCCGCTTGGCCGAACGGCTCGTGATCGCGGTGATCTGCGTCGCCGTCGCCGACGTCGTCATCAACGCGGTGGTGTCGATGACCAACCCGGGGCGAGCCTCGTTGCTGCGGACCGCGCTAGACACCGGCTTGCCCAGCCTGATCAGCGCCGGCCTGGTGATCGCCGGCGGGATCAGGATCTGGCGCGGGCATCAGCAAGGCGGCCTGCGGCTGATCCAGAGCGCGGTGCTGCTGAAGCTGCTGTTCACCCAGGTCGTCGTCTTCAACCGCGAGCAGCTGTTCGGCTTGGTCGGCTTCGCTTTTGACCTAGCGGTGCTGGCCGTCTTGCGGTTGATGCTCGACCCGCAGACGCCCACGCCCGGTCTCAGCCCGACGCCCGACCGAACTTACGCCCGACCGACTA
>JAOPUY010000101.1 GCA_025963265.1 Frankiales bacterium
GCAGATGTTCATCAGCCCGAGCACGGTCGAGTATCACCTGCATAAGGTGTTTCGCAAGCTTGGCGTTAAGTCTCGGACGCAGCTGGCGAAGCGAGTGCTCGAGTCCTCCCAGGCGGACGAGACCGGATAGCGCGTCGGCCCGCTAGGACGGGAACTGGGTTTGGGCGGCGAGGAACAAGCTGTACCGGTTGCCGTAGCCCGGGTACTTCGCGTGCATGGCCTCGATCAGCTCGTGCGGCGCGGCGGAGCGGGCCAGCGACTGTTCGAAGTCCTCGATGTATCGGCGCGACTCATCCAGCACCCGAGTCGCGTCGTCGTCGGGCGCGTCGGGATCCTGGTGCCCGGTGATGATGGTCCTCGGCTTGAGGGCGGCCACCAGGTCCAGGCAGGCTAGCCACGCGGCTCGCGACTGCGCCGTCGAGTCGCGCAGCCACAGATGGATGTTGTTGTAGACGATGTCGCCCGAGCAGACGGCCTGCAGTTGCGGCAGGTGCACGATCGTGGCGAGCGCGCCCGCGTCGGCCCGTCCGATCGTGTGGAATGCGAGTGAGCTCCCCTCCAGGTCAAACTCGTGCGAGCTGGTCAGTGCGGGCACCACCGGCGAGGACGCCAATTGCCCGGCGAACATGGAGTTCCAAAACGCCATGTGTTGCGAGGAAGTGCTGGCCTGGGCCTCGGCCACGACCGTCTGATCGCTCGCTATCAGCTGGGCGTCGGGGAACCTGTCCAACAGCGGTCCGGCCCCGAAGAAGTGGTCGCCGTGACCGTGGGTGATGAAGATCGCGCGGAGCCGCCGGCCGGAGTTCTGCACCCAGGCCGCCAACCGCTCTCCCTCAGCCACGGTCAGGAGCGCATCGACGAGCAGCGCGTCTCGGCGGCCGGAGATCAGCGTCGAGGTGCTGGCGGGCCAGGTGGCCGGGGTGCCGTCGTCCCAGCCCGGGCCGGCCGGTATCGGCTTGTACCCGCTGTTGAAAACGTCAATCGTCAACGGAGTGGTCATAGCGTCCTCCCGCGATCGGCTGGCGCGGGCTCACTCCCCGGGCCGTTCACTGCCAGATCTCCTCATCGAGCCTATCCCCGGTCTTCGGCTAATCGAAAAGCTCGCTCGCGAGATATTTCGGTCGTCCTCTCATCGGATTACCATTGAGACCGATGACCGGGGATTCAGTTCGTGGGTCGGGGAGCTCGTACGGACGTGGTTCGGAGCGCGCTCCTTGTTGCAGAGCACTTCGCCCCCCGAGGAGGAGCCATGTCAACCATCCGCTTCACGCAGAGCACCAGCCTGACGCCCGCGCAGTACATCGCCGGCTTGACTGATTTCGGGCCCGGGCGTTCCAAGATCTTCAGCAACAGCGCCGACAGCTATTTGAAGGTGCACCACGTCGGACCAGCGGACGCCGATGTCACCGAAGGCTCCGGCGGTGTGTGGGAGCGCCTGCGATACGACTGGGCCAATCCCGACCGCGTCGTACTCACGACAACCGATTCGAACACCTGGGGCGGCCGCTCGGGCTACACCTACACGTTCACGCCCTCGCCTGGGGGCGCGACCGACGTGCACGTGGTCATTGTCCGGGAGGGCAAGAACCTCAAGGGCCGCACACTCGCCCTTGTCGTCGGCAGCGTCGGCAAAGGCGTCCTCAAGAAGTCGTTCGTGAACAGCGTCCGGGCGATCGAGGCCCGCAATAACCAAGCCCCGCAACGATAAATCCAGGAGGTCCTCATGACCACTAGTCGTGTCAGCGCAGAAAGCGCGACCCGCGAGACGAGTCCGCTGCAGGTCGATCTGAAGCTCGAGGTCGTCGTCATTCCCGTAGCCGATGCCGACCGTTCGAAGGAGTTCTACGCCAGCCTCGGGTGGCGTCTGGATGCCGACTTCGCTTTCGACAATGGCTTCCGCGTCGTTCAATTCACGCCGCCCGGGTCGCCCGCCTCGATTCAATTCGGGTCGAAGATCACCACCGCGGCACCGGGGTTGGCGCGCGGGCTCTACCTGGTGGTCTCCGATGTGCGGGCCGCGCGGGACCGGCTCGCCGGACTCGGCGTGGGAATCAGCGAGGTCTTCCACCCCCGATCGCCGGGCGCGCAGTTCGCGCAGGACGCCGCCGAGCGCGACAGCGGGCCGGCACCCGACCGCGCGACCTACAGCTCTTTCGCGACCTTTAGCGACCCTGACGGCAATGAGTGGCTCTTGCAGGAAGTCACCCAGCGCCTTCCCGGCCGCGTCGACAGCGCCGAGACCGCGTTCACGTCGGCGACCGATCTGGCGAACGCGATGCGACGCGCGTCGATCGCCCACGGCGAGCATGAGAAGCGTCAAGGCGGCGAGTTCGACGTGAACTGGCCCGATTGGTACGCCAGCTACATGGTGGCCGAGCAGAAAGGCGCCGAGCTGCCGACCTGAGCGAGCCGAACCAGACCCGAAAAGAGTTGCGATGAACACCTCGCAGACCGCAACGATCACGCCCCAGTTCCGGACGATCGACGGAGTGCGGATCCGCTACGCCGACAGCGGCGGCCCCGACGAGCCGGTGATACTGCTGACCTGCCCTTGGCCGGAGAGCATTTTTGCCTTTGCGCGGCTGTGGAACACGCTCGCCGAGCACGCTCGCCTGTTCGCCGTCGACCTCCCGGGCTTCGGCGCCTCCGACCGCCGAGACGACCTGCTGTCGCCGCGGGCGATGGGAGAGTTTTTGCTACGGCTGACCGGGGCGGCTGACCTCGGGCGGCCGCATATCGTCGCCCCCGACGTGGGCACCTCCGCCGCCCTGTTCGCTGCCGCCCGGCAGCCGGCGCCGTTTGCCGGCGTGGTCGTCGGGACCGGCGGAGCCGCCGTCCCGATCCAGCTCGGTGAGCCGCTCCGGTCCTGGGTGCTCGATCCGGACTTGGACAAGTACCGCCGGATCGACCCGCGGGTGATCGTCGACGCCGCGATGCAGACGATCGCCGGCGGAGTGCCCGATGAGGTTCGCGCCGACTACGTCGCCTGTTACGCCGGCGACCGGTTCGTCGAGTCGATGCGTTATGCGCGCAGGTATCCCGAGGAATTGCCGGAGCTCGCCACACTGCTGCCGAGCATCACGACGCCGGTCACGATCATCAACGGCCGCCACGACCGGGTCGTTCCGCTCGCGAACGCGGAGTTTCTCGACGAGCGGCTCCCCCACAGTCGTCTGGAGATCATCGACGCCGGCCACTTCGTCTGGGAGGAGGCGCCGGCGGAGTACGCCTCGATCATTCTCGACTCACTCACCCCGGGGTGGTCATGAGGCAGCTGAGCGCGGACCCGGCGCCCGCAATCGACACGCTCAACCTGACCGCCCATCGCGGCGTTCTGGTCGCGGAGATAGCGGCGCCGCCGATGAACCTTCTCGGGCCAGAGCTGGTCCGCGACCTCGTGTCGCTCATCCAACTCGCTGAGGCCGATGAGTCCGTGCAGGTGGTCGTGTTCAAAAGCGCCGACCCCGACTACTTCATCTCGCACGTCGACTTGACCAAGGTCGCTGAATATCGGGCCGAGGCGGTCCGCCTGACCGGCGAAGCGTCGATTGCCAGCCTGTTCCGCCGCCTGAGCGACAGCCGGCTGATCACGATCGCGCAGATCGAAGGGCGGGCCCGTGGCGCCGGCAGCGAATTCGCGTTGGCCTGCGACCTGCGTTTCGCCGCCCGTGAAAAGGCGATCTTCGGTCAGTTCGAGCCCGCGTTCGGACAGCTCCCCGGCGGCGGCGGCGCCCAGTACCTCACGCGGCTGATGGGTCGGGCGCGGGCGCTCGAGGTGATGCTGACCGCCGAGGACTACGACGCCGATCTCGCCGAGCGATACGGCTGGATCAACCGGGCGCTGCCGGCCGACGCGCTCGATGAGTTCGTCACGGCGCTCGCCCATCGGATCGCGGCGTTTCCGGCCGCCGGGCACCTCACCGTGAAGCAGCGGGTCAACGCGATTTCGCTCGCCCCGATCGAGGATTTCCGGCGCGACTCCGATCTGTTCCGCGACAGCGTGGCCGGGGCCGAGACGCAGCGCTTGATCCAGGCGGCGATGAAGCACGGACTGCAGACCCGCGACGGAGAACTGGACCTCGCGGCGATGCTCGGCGTGTTGACCGACCAGGGCGACGAACCGGCAGGTCAGGTCGATCAGATCGGCTCGGCAGCCATCCCGACCGAGGAAGCGACGTGAGCGGGCCCGGCACCGGCGAGCGGAGGCTCGCGGGCCAGTCCGTGGTGGTGCTCGGCGGCACCGCGGGGATCGGGCTGGAGACCGCTCGCCGCGCGCATGAGGCGGGCGCGGACCTGATCGTGACGGCCCGCGATCCGGACCGCTTGAGTCGAGTCGGACGCGAGCTTGGTGCGCGGACGTTTGCCTTCGACCTCAATGACGCTGACCAGCTCGCGCGGTTCTTCACCACTCTGCCCGGCCAGGTCGACCATGTCCTGGTGTCAGGGGCTGGTCCGCGCTATCTGCCCTTTGCCGAGCTGGACATCGGCACGATCCGTCATGGGGTCGAACGGATCGTGCTGTCCGTGCAGATCGCCCAGCTGGCCAAAGCCGCGTTGCGCCCGACCGGGAGCCTGCTGCTGATCGGCGGAACCGGCGGGCGACGTCCCTCGGCCGGGCCCCTCATCTCCGCCGTCACCGCCGCCCTGCCGGCCCTGGTGAGAAGCCTGGCCCTCGAACTCGCGCCGGCTCGCGTCAATCTGATTGCCCCGGGGTTCGTCGACACGCCGTTGTCGGCCACGCTCCTGGGCGACGGGCTCGACGAACGACGCGAACAGCTACGGGCAACCCTGCCGATCCAGCGCGTCGTCGGCCCGGCGGACGTCGCCGCGCTGGCCGTCGACCTGATGACGAACACCGCCGTCACTGGAGCAACCTTCGACATCGACGGCGGCCAACAACTCGTCGAGGGCTGACCGCGGCCGGGCCACCGGAGCGGGCCGGGCCACCTGATAGCGCCCGGCCACCTGATCGCTCAGCGCGAGGTGCGATGCCGGAACAGCCACGATGCCGCCGCGACCGACCCGACCAGGATGGCGGCGCAGTAGCCGATGGCCACCACGGCTTCCCGCCCCACGCTCGCCCCGGTGGAGGTGTGGCCCATCCAGAGGCCGCGCATCGTTTCGATGATCGGGGTGAAGGGTTGGTGCTCGGCGACGCCGCGAAGCGCGGCGGGCATGGTGTGCGCCGGGACGAACGCGGTGCTGACGTAGGGCAGGAACATCAGCACGAACGTGAAGGAGTTCGCCGCCTCGACGGTGCGCGCCAACAGCCCGACGGCCGCCGCCAGCCACGACAGGGCCAGGACGAACGTCACGATCATCGCGACCGCGCCAAGCCAGGGCAGGACCGAGGTCGTGGGACGCCAGCCGACGCCGAGTCCCACCCCGATGACCAATGCGGTGGCGAGCAGGTTGCGGGCCAGACTGGCCACGATGTGCCCGAGCAGGATGGACGAGCCGCTGATCGGCATGGACCGGAACCGGTCGACGATGCCATTGCTCATATCGGTCGCAACCGCGACGGCGGTCGTCCCGGCTCCGAATCCGGCGCAGAGCACGATCAGCCCGGGCACGACGTAATCGACGTACGCGCCGCCGGTGTTCAAGGCGCCGCCGAAGACGTAGACGAACAGCAGCATCAGCACGATCGGCAGCATGAGCGCGGTGAAGAAAGCCTCGGGATCGCGGCGCGAGCGACGCAGGCAACGCGCCACCATGACACCGGAGTCCTTGACGGCGTGGGCAATGCTCATCGGACGAGCTCCTTCGATTCGGGCCCGGCGCTGGTCAGGGCGAGAAAGACCTCATCGAGGCTTGGGCGGTGACTGGTCACCTTCGAGGCCGCCACGCCCGCGTCATCCAGTCGACGCAACACGGCCGACACCTCGGCCGCTGATCCGTCCGTGGCGACCTCGAGGGTGCGCAGCCGGTCGGGTGTCGGTTCGGCCGCCAGGCACGCGAGCGCGCCCTGATAGCTGGCGGCGTCGGCGAACTGCAGGCGCAGCACCTCGGCCCCCAAGTTCGCCTTGAGCGCCTCGGGTGTGCCGCGGGCGACGACGCGGCCCCGATCGAGCACCGCGATCGTGTCAGCGAGTTGGTCTGCCTCCTCTAGATACTGCGTCGTCAGCAGGAAGGTGACGCCGTCGGCGACGAGGCGGCGGACCGTGGCCCACAGCTGGTCGCGGCTGCGTGGGTCGAGCCCGGTCGTCGGTTCGTCCAGGAACATCAGTTGCGGGTGACTGATCATGCTGACGGCCAGATCCAGTCGGCGTCTCATTCCGCCGGAATAGGTTCCGGCCCGCCGGTCGCGCGCGTCGGCGAGGTTGAATTCGGCCAGCAACTCCCGGACCCGCGGTCCGACCGCGCGGCGTGGAAGGTGCCGCAACCGCGCCATCATCTCCAAGTTCTCCTGACCGGTGAGCACGTCGTCGATGGCCGCGTACTGCCCGGTCAGGCTGATCGAACGCTTCACCCCGACCGGGTCGGTGAGCAGGTCGCGGCCGGCGACGGTGGCGGCGCCGACGTCGGGTCGCAGCAGGGTGGCCAGAATTCGCACCAGCGTCGTCTTGCCGGCACCGTTCGGACCGAGCAACGCCAGCACCGATCCGGTGCTGACCTCGAGGTCGACCTGGTCGAGCACCGTGCGCGCCCCAAAGGACTTGCTGAGTCCACGGGCTATTACTGTGTATGTCATATACAAAGAGTATGTGCCATACACAGATATAGTCAAGGGATGCCGCGACGATCCGACCCGCCCGCCGAACCGGTTCCGCCGTCCTTCCCGCTGCCGCCGGGCCTGGACCTGCTCTGGGGTCGACGCGAACGCGGCCAGCGCGGCCCCAAGCCGGGGCTGTCACTCGATGCCATCGTCGATGCCGCAGTGGCCATCGCCGACGCCGACGGACTCGATGCCGTCTCGATGGCCCGAGTGGCCAAGGAACTCAACTTCACGACGATGTCGCTGTACCGCTACGTGAGCGGCAAAGACCAGCTGCTGCAGCTGATGTGGAATGCCAGCGCCCGGGGCGCGAGCGACGTCGTCCTCGAAGGCGAAGGCTGGCGGGCGCGGCTGCGAAGCTGGGTCCTCATTCAACGCGACGTGATCGACAGCCATCCGTGGATCACCCAGATGCCGATGGCCGCGCCGCCGGTCGCGCCGAACTCGTTGACCTTCGTCGAGCGCGGGCTCGAGACCCTGGAAGGCACCGGTCTAGCCGACGGCGACAAGCTTCGACTCATCGGGCTCCTCAGCAGCTACACCCTGAGCGAGGCCCGGATGGCCAATGACACCAAGCGGGCCGCCGCCGCGGCCGCGGCGGCGGGAGCCCAAGCCGGCGCCGGTTGGACGTTCGAGATGCTGCTGCGCCAGCTCGTCGATGAACCGACCTATCCGCTGCTGCACCGCATCGCGTGGACCCAGGACGTGGGCGGCGGCGCCGCCGGCGCCAGCGAGCGCGCGGAGTTTCTCTTCGGCGTGGAACGAATACTCGACGGCATCCAGTCCTTCATCGATCAGACGGGCTCCTCGGGCTGACCTCGGCCTGATTCCCAGCCACCGACCCCCAGTCGCGGATCCCCAGCCACCGACCTCCAGCCGCCGATCCCCAGCCGCCGATCGCCAGTCGCCGAGCGAGCGTCGCTCGCGACCGCCGGCGTGCCAGCTAGCGGTAAGTCCAAGCCCCGGCGACCCGGAAAGACAGTTGCCTGCCCGCTGCGATGACAGTCACAGCCGGGCTGCGACATCGTGAGAGGCATGTCAATCGTCTTATCAAAAACCCCATCCCCGCACAGGTTGAAGCCAGGCCGTGGCGTGGCCGCGACGGCGTTCGCGCTCTCGGTTGCGATGCTCGGCACGACCCTGCCCACCCCGCTGTATGACCTATACCGGGTGCGCTTCGGCTTGTCGGAGCTGACGATCACGGTCATCTTCGCGACCTACGCCGTGGGCGTGATCGCATCCCTGTTCTTGTTTGGCCGGCTGTCGGACCAGCTCGGACGGCGCCCGGTGATGCTGGCCGGGCTCGCCCTGTCCGCGCTCAGTGCGGTGACGTTCCTCCTCGCGGCGGGTTTGCCCCTGCTGATCGTGGGCCGCGTCCTCTCCGGACTGTCGGCCGGCATCTTCACCGGCACCGCCACGGCCACCCTGGTCGACCTCGCGCCGCCGGAGGGCCGGGGGCGGGCCACCTTCCTCGCCGCGCTCGCGAACATGGGCGGCCTGGGCTTCGGACCGCTGCTGGCCGGGGTGCTGTCGCAGTGGGCCGGCTCGCCGTTGCGAGTGACCTTCTGGGTCGACCTCGCCCTGCTGGTTCCGGCGGCGATCGGCATCTGGGCCATGCCGGAGCCGGTCCTGGCCAGGAGCCGTCCGCGGCTGCGGCCGCACGCGCTGCGGATCCCCGCCCAGATGCGCGCGATATTCATCCGCGCCGCCCTGGCCGGCATGGCCGGGTTCGCCGTCCTCGGCCTGTTCGCCGCGGTCGCGCCCGCCTTCCTGGCCGCCGGCCTCGGGGTGACCAATCGCGCGGCCATCGGACTCGTCGTCTTCGCCGTCTTCGCGTCCTCCACCGCCGGTCAGGCCGCCCTCGGACGGGTGCGCGAGGCTGCGGCCCTGCCGGCCGGCTGCCTGGCGCTCATCGTCGGAATGGGTGTGCTGATGCTCGGTTTGGCGGTGTCCAGCCTGGCCCTGCTGATCCTCGGGGGCGTGATCGCCGGCTTCGGCCAGGGGCTGAGCTTCCGAGCGGCGTTGACCATGGTCAATGCCAACGCGCCGGCCGAAGCGCGCGGCGAAGTGGCCTCGAGCTTCTTCGTCACGATGTACGTCGCTATCTCCCTACCGGTCATCGGCGAGGGCGTGCTGGCCGAAGCGATCGGGCTGCGCCTGGCCGGGATCACGTTCGCGGCCATCGTCGCCGCGCTGGCCGCGGCCGTGCTGGTGTTGACCGGCCGCCAGCCCGTTCAACATCAGCCCGGTGCGCCCGCCGGGTCTCCGAAGCTGCGCCTGGTGCTCAACCAGGTCCACGAACACGTTGTCCATAACAGTTCGCGATCACCGTCATCGTCCCGATGAGGTTCGCGGCGATGATCGCCCGAGTTCCCAGGAGGAACACCATGAGAATCCACGCCCACGACCTCGCAATCGGCGACGTCCTGCAACTGCACGATTGGCGCCTGCACATCACGGCCGTCGAGCACGAGCGGGCGACCGCGGTGCTCACCGCTGAGTTCGCGTCCCTGCTCCATTTCACCCGAGACGACTGGGTGGAAGTCGTCGGCGACCACCACCAGGCGCCCGCTGCCGCGTGAGCTAGTGGATCACCTGCGTTCGGTGACGGCCGGTGCGGGGGTGAGCCGATGAGCTCGCCGTCCGCGACACCACTTATATCGTCTGGCCAAAGCGGGTGACACGGCATCACCTGGTACACGTGCTTTTTCGGCTAGCGACCCGCTCAGCCGGGTGGGGGCAGGGCGGCGGGCAGGGTGGCCCAGTTCGGGACGCCGAGGCCGCTGGCGAGGTCGTAGCCGGTGCTCGCTTGGCAGCATCCGACGTCGGCCAGGTCGTTGTCGCCGGTGACGACGTCGTAGAACGCGCCCGGCCTTTCCGCGGCGGGGTAGAACCAGCCGTTGGCCAGCCCGATTCGGGGTCGGCCCGCGGCGCGCTCGGAGGCGTCGACCAGCGCCGTGGCCGCGGCGGTGAACGGCGTCGAGCCGCTGGTCCCGCCGACCGGCTGGACGGTGGAGTCGAGGATCACCGGCCAGCCGGGCACGATGTCAGCGAGCGCGCTGACGTCGGGCACGGCTCGGTGGTCTTGTGGGTTGGCTTTGGCCTGGTAGGACGGCCGGGCCTCGCGGCGGCTGAGCGCGCCGCCGCCGGCGGCGCTCTCGCCGTAGGCCGAGTCGTTCCAGACCGTCTCCGACACGCGCGTGTTCCCCGGGCCGAGCGTCAGCCGGGTGCCGCCCACCGCGGTGACGAAGGGCGAGACGGCCGGGTAGGACAAGGTGGTTCCGCTGACGGTCGTGCCGCAGCTGGTCGAGCCGGAGTCGCCCGCGGCCACGAACGAGGACACGCCGGTGAGCGCGGTCATGGCCAGCACAGAGTCGACGACGGCGGTGAAGGCCGGAGTGGCGGTGTTCTCCGCGATCGCGCAGCCGCCGTAGGACAGCGAGATGACGTCTGGAAGCCCGCTCGGACCGCCGATCGCCCGGCTGAAGCCGTCCAGGATGCCGCTGCCGCTGGCCGCGCTCTGCACGAGCTGGACCCGCGCGCCCGGGGCCACCGCGGCGGCGGTCTGCAGGTCGAGCGACGTCTCGGGGTCGGCGTTGGCGATGGCGGTGGCGACCCCGTCGCCTTGCGTCTGGTCCACGGGCGGCGGGGTGTATCCGAAGCACCGCCCGGCGAGCTGGAGGTCGCTCGACAGCCAGCCGCCGCCGAGGTCCAGGATGGTGATCAGCGGCGTGCCCGAGGCGTGGGCCCGCAGGGTGTCGACGCCGTAGGCGGTCTGGACCTGCTGCTCGGTGTAGGCCTGGCCTTGCTGCAGCGGAGGCGACGAGCAGCCGGCGGTGAACGGGGTGCCGTCGTTGCTCGGCCACGGCTGCGGCGCAGCGGTGCTGCTCGCGGCGTCGGCCGGGCCGTTGACGCTGGCCGGGCCGTTGCCGGCGGGCGGATGGCGCCCTTCGGCCGTCGGGGAGTACACCTCGGCCGTCGGCAGCAGGATCGCGGCGCCGGCGGGGTGCAGCGCGCCCGGGGTCTGAGCCGGCAGGGTGTAGGTGATGAACGGGTTCGACGCGGTGGCGGCCTGCACGGTGAGCGGGGCGCCTAACGCGCTCTGCCACTGCTGGACCGATCCAGTGACCCGCGAGAACAGCCGGGTCGGGTCGGCGGCGAATCGCAGGCCGAGCGAGTCGACCGATTTGGCGATGCTGTTTATCTGCGCGTCGCTCGCGCCGAACTGATCGGCCGCCGCCGCCAACGGGCTGAACCGCCGGTAGTCCGAGGTCCCCGCGGTCGCCACATTGGCCGCGGCGTCGCTGAGCGCGGCGGCCGAGGCCGGCAGCGACAGGTAGAAAGTGACCTCGCCGGCCCTCGGACTCGGCAACGACACCGGCGCCGACGCCGCCTTCGACGTGCAGCCGCTGAGAACCGACCCGGCCAGCGCCACGGCCGCCGCCAGCGCAACGCCGGTGGGCGCCTTCCGCCGGGCGTCCGCAGCGCCGCGCCAGGCCCGCCTTGGGGGCCGGCTCAACCGGGCTGGAACTCCGATCATCTCACCGCCACATGTTCGGGGCCGAGATTGCGACGGGGGCCGCCCACCATCGCCTCAGGATCGACGATACGGTCGAACAGATCGGCGGTCACCCCCCGTGGCGAGGGCCGCCACCTCCCCCGGGGATCACCACATCCGGGTGACGCTGGCTGACCTCAAGACTGGCCA
>JAOPUY010000120.1 GCA_025963265.1 Frankiales bacterium
CGCTACTTCAAGGTGGCCGACCAGCGGTCGCTGGAGATCGCGCCCAACGGAGTGTGGGCCCCGCCGTGCCGGGAGTTGATGCTGACGCCGGCTGTGCGGGCTCGCGCGGCCGAACTGCTGCTGGCCCACCCCGAATTGGGCGAACTGCTCGAACCCATCAGCCAGGGCGTGCCCGTCGAGGGCATGGAGTCCCTCGCCCCGGTCCTGATCGACGAGCTGCGGCTGGTGCTGGCTGAATTCCCGTCCGACACACACGTGCTGCTGTGCGACCCCGAGCGGATCCGCGCTCGCGCGCAGGATCTCGTGTCCACCTCCGAGGAGTTCCTCGCGGCCTCCTGGGCGGCGGCGGCCGGGGGCGGCAAGGCGCCGGTCGACCTGGGCAGCGCCTCGTTACGCAGCCTGGCCGAGGTGCATGAGGAGGCGCGGGCGCTCGGGCTGCCCTGGTGGGCGCTCACGCCGTTCGCCGCCGACGCCGAACTGGCTGAGGCGGCCGGCATAGCGGGCGGCTCAGTGGCCTCGGCGCTTGACGCCGCGCCGATCTACCGGGGCGACACCGCCGCCGTCATCACCGATCTGCAGAACTGGCTGCGTGACGGATGGCGCGTGGCCATGGTCTTCGACGGACACGGCTCGGCCACCCGGGGCGCCGAGCGGCTGAGCTCGGCCGAGATCCCGGTGCGGGTCGTGGCGGACGTCGAGCAACTGGCCCAGCACGTCGTCGTGGTCGGCTGCGGCCACCTGGACGCCGGCCTGGTCTCCGAGTCGTTGAAATTAGCCATCCTGACTGAGGCCGACGTGACTGGCCAGCGGGGCAGCACCACGTTGGACAAGTCCCGGATGCCGTCCCGGCGGCGCAACGCCATCGACCCGATTCAGCTGGCCTCGGGCGATTTCGTCGTCCACGAGCAACACGGCGTGGGCCGCTACGTCGAGATGGTCCGGCGGACCATCAACGGCGGCGAGCGCGAGTACCTGATCATCGAGTACGCCTCATCTAAGAAGGGTCAGCCGGGCGACCGGCTGTTCGTGCCGACCGACTCCCTCGACCAGGTGACCAAGTACGTAGGGGGCGAGGCGCCCTCGCTGTCCCGCCTCGGCGGCGCCGATTGGGCCAAGACCAAAGGCCGGGCCCGCAAGGCGGTCAAGGAGATCGCGGCCGAGCTGATCCGCCTCTACTCAGCCCGGATGGCCACCCGCGGGCACGCCTTCGGCCCGGACACGCCCTGGCAGCGCGAGTTGGAGGACGCTTTCCCCTTTATCGAGACGCCCGATCAGCTCGCCGCCATCGACGAGGTCAAGGCGGATATGGAGAAAGTCCTGCCGATGGACCGGGTGCTGTGCGGCGACGTCGGCTACGGCAAGACCGAAGTGGCGGTGCGGGCGGCGTTCAAGGCGGTGCAGGACGGCAAGCAGGTGGCCGTGCTGGTGCCGACGACGTTGCTCGCGCACCAGCACATTCAGACCTTCGCCGGCCGGATGGGCCAGTTTCCCGTGACCGTGAAAGAGCTTTCTCGATTCACTCACAACGCCGAGGCCGACCAGACCATGGCCGGTCTGGCCGATGGCAGCGTGGACATCGTGATCGGCACCCACCGACTGCTGCAGCAGACCGTCCGCTTCAAGGACCTCGGCCTGGTGATTGTGGACGAGGAGCAGCGCTTCGGAGTCGAGCACAAGGAGTACATGAAGTCGATGCGGACCAACGTCGACGTGCTCACCATGTCGGCCACCCCCATCCCGCGGACGCTGGAGATGTCGCTGACCGGCATCCGCGAGATGACGACGATCCTGACCCCGCCGGAGGAACGCCATCCCATTCTGACCTTCGTCGGCGCCTATGACCCCCGGCAGATCTCGGCCGCCATTCGGCGCGAACTGCTGCGCGAGGGTCAGGTCTTCTTCATCCACAACCGGGTCGAGTCGATCAACCGGGCCGCCGCCGGGCTGGCCGAGCTCGTGCCCGAGGCCCGCATCGCCGTCGCGCACGGCCAGATGGGCCAGGACGCGCTGGAGAAGATCATGGTCGGCTTCTGGCAGAACGACTTCGACGTGCTGGTCTCCACGACCATCGTCGAGTCCGGGCTGGACATCCCCAATGCCAACACCCTGATCGTGGATCGGGCCGACACCTTCGGGCTGTCCCAGCTGCATCAGATGCGCGGTCGGGTCGGCCGCGCGCGCGAACGCGGCTACGCCTACTTCCTCTATCCGCCGGAGAAGCCGCTGACCGAGACCGCGCACGACCGGCTGGCCACCATCGCTCAGCACACCGAGCTCGGCGCCGGCATGCAGGTGGCCATGAAAGACCTCGAGATCCGCGGCGCCGGCAACTTGCTCGGCGGCGAGCAGTCCGGCCACATCGCCGGCGTCGGGTTCGACCTCTACGTCCGCCTGGTCGGCGAGGCGGTCGCTGAGTTTCGCGGCGACGAGGCCGAGCAGTTCATCGACGTGAAGGTCGACCTGCCGATCAACGCCAACCTGCCCCAGGACTACCTGCCGGGCGAGCGGCTGCGGCTGGAGGCCTATCGATCACTGGCCTCAGCCGCCTCCGACGAGGCGGTCGAGGACGTCCGGCTGGAGTTGCTGGACCGCTTCGGCCCGCTGCCGATCGAGGTCGAGAACCTGCTCGCGGTGGCCAAGTTCAAGGTGGTCTGCCGCAAGTTCGGCCTGACCGAGGTGTCGCTGCAGGGCAACTCGGTGCGGTTCTCGCCGGTGCTGCTGCCGGAATCGGCTCAGCTGCGGCTCGAGCGGACCTATGACAAGACCGTCTACAAGCCGGCCGTGTCGACGATGGCCGCGGCCCGGCCGAAGGGCGTCCTCAACCCGGACGGCACCTTCACCGCGGCCAAGTTCGGCGGTGAGCCGCTGCGCGACCAGGCCATGCTGAGCTGGTGCGTCGAGCTGCTGGAGAGCATCCTCGGACCGGTCCTGCGGGCCGTGCTGGCCAACTGAGACCGGAGGACGCGGACGTGGCCGCCACGGAACTGCCCGAGCTGCTGGTGCCCGACACCGGCAGCTGGCGCGCGTGGCTGATCGCCGAGCACGAGTCGTCGGCCGGGGTCTGGCTGGTGCTGCACAAAAAGGGCGGGTCGGTCACCACGTTGACCTATGACCAGGCCCTGGACGAGGCGCTGTGCTTCGGCTGGATCGACGGTCAAGTCGGGCGGCGGGACGAGGGCAGCTATCGCCAGCGCTTCACACCCCGGCGAGCACGCAGCCCGTGGTCGGCCCGCAACGTCGAGCACGTCGCCCGGCTGCAGGCCGCCGGGTTGATCGCCCCGGCCGGCGCGGCGGCGATCGAGAAGGCCAAGGCTGACGGGCGCTGGGAGTCGGCCTACGCGGGCCAGGCCAGCGCGGAGCTGCCGGCTGACCTCGCCACGGCGATCCAGGCCGATCCGGCGGCGCGCGAGATGTTCCAGCAGCTGACGGCCGGCAACAAGTACGCGCTGATCTATCGCGTGAACGCGGCCAAGCGGGCCGACACCCGGGCGCGGCGGATCCGCGAGTTCGTCCAGATGTTGGCCCGCGGCGAGACCGTCCACCCGCAACGGGGGTCGGCCGCGCGGCCCCGCGGGGGCGCGGCGGAGTCCACGTGAGAAACTGGCCTGTCGAGAGAAGTCGAGATCGGAGTGCGCTGTGAAGGTCCGTTCGGTGAGGCCGCGACTGCGGGCCCTGGCCCTGTTGCCTGTCCTGGCCCTGGCCGCGGTGACGCTGTCGGCGTGCGACTCCAAGGCCGGCGACGCGGCCGAGGTCGACGGCTCGAGGATCTCCGAATCGACCGTCAACAGCTACCTGACGCCGAACGCCCAGGCGGTGACCTCCAGCGACGGAAGCAGCACCCCGGCGCGGCAATTCGTGATGACGATCGTCACCCGCAACCTGGTGTTGGAGCGGCTGCTCGAGGTCTCTGGCGGCGCGCCCACTGAAAAGCAGTTGGCCGACGCGAAAAGCGCTGCGCTGACGATCAGCGAGGCCGAGCTGCAGGCCAACATCATCAAATCCGGGTTCACCAGTAAGTTCACCGACCAGTACGTGCAGCAGCTTGAACTGCAGCAGATCGCCGGCACCCGGTTCACCACCGCGGCCGATCTGAACGCCGCGCTGGCCAAGGCGAAGCTCGCCGTCTCGGTGAGCCCGCGCTACGGCGTCTGGGACATGGCGACCCTGTCGGTCGACGGCCTCACCAGCAAGAACCTGCCCAACATGCTGACCCTCGACACCCCGCTGCCCGGCGACGCCAGCGCCACCCCCGCCGCGCAGTGACTTTGCCCGACCCGGGGCCAGCCGCGGGTCTGGCCCGCGCCGTCGAGATCATGGATCGACTGCGCTCGCCCGGGGGCTGCCCGTGGGACGCCGCGCAGACGCATCGATCGCTGGCGCCGTACCTGTTGGAGGAGGCCTACGAGACGCTCGAGGCCATCGAGACCGGCGATGCGAGCCACCTGCGCGAGGAGCTCGGCGACCTGCTGCTGCAGGTGCTGTTCCACGCCCGGTTGGCCGAGGAGGGCCCGGACGGCGCTGAGCCCTTCGAC
>JAOPUY010000139.1 GCA_025963265.1 Frankiales bacterium
CGACGCTCATCGACGGGACGGGCAAGCTCTATCTCAACACGACCTACCTGCCCGTGTCGCTCTATGCCCGCGACGCCATCGCCGCGGCTGACCCCTCGGGTGCGACCGACCTCACTTTCCCAGTGACGGTCTCACCCGCACCCAACGAGGGGCAGCCGGTCACGGTGAACGTCGCGACCGCCGACGGAACCGCGCTCGCCGCCAACGGCGACTACACGCCGGTCAACACATCGTTGACCTTCACCTCGACCACGCCGACGCAAGCCGTCACCGTCCACCTGCTGCACAACCCGGCGGCCGGGGCGAGCAAGACGGTCTCCTTGACGCTGAACACCGCGTCGAGCGGCAGCAACATCGGCGACGCCAGCGCGCTGGGCACCGTGTACACCAGCGCGACCCCGCTCCCCGCGCTGTCGGTGGACGACACCGCCCTCGTGCGGCCGGCCAGCGGCACCGCCGACGCCACCTACTACGTCCGGCTGTCCCGCCCCGCCACGACCGTCATCCCGGTCAGCTACACCGCGGTCCCCGGCGCCGGTCTCACCGCCGCGGACTTCGCTCCCACCTCTGGCACGCTGAGCTTCCCGATCGGTCAGACGGTGCTCGCCGTGACGGTGCCGATCAACGGCTCCACGACCAGTTCGGGCACCGGCAACGTCAACCTCAACCTCTCAGGCCAATCCGGCGCCACCATCGCCGACTCCGGGGGCAAGGCCTACGTCGTCAGCCCGCTGGCCCATTCGTTCGTGTCGGTTCGCCCGGCGACGGCTTGGCGCAGCCCGTCGGAGGACACGACCGTCAACGTGCCCATCACGCTGGACGCCCCGGCCCCGACAGCGATCACCATTCCCGTCAGCACCGTCGACGGGACTGCCGTCGCGGGCACCGATTACGCGACCACCCAGACGTCGGTCACCTTCGCACCGGGCGACACCCAGGCGATGTTGCCCATCACGATCAAGGGCATCGCCGACGTGACCCCGACTAGGTCGTTCACGGTCGCGCTCGGCGCGGCCACCGGGACGACCCAGGTCAGCTCGGGCAGCGCCACGGTCACGATCATCAGCCACACCGCCGACGCGACCGGGCCGACGGCCCGCTCCGCTCCGCTGTTCACGACCACGTCGATTCCGGCCACGGCCCAGGTCGGCCAGCCCTACGACACCACCGTGTCGGCCAGCGGCGTGCCCGAGCCGGCGTACTCGGTGACCAGCGGTCGGCTGCCGCCGGGTATCACGTTGAATGCCCGCACCGGGCAGATCAGCGGCAGCCCCACCACCGGTGGCGAGTTCAGCTTCACGCTCGGGGCGTCCAACACCGTCGGCGATCCGGCCTCCAGCGGTCCGATGGAAATCGACGTCGTCGCGCCCGACCACGCCCCGACGTTCACGGCCGCCTCGCCCCCGACCTCGACCAAGGTCGGCACCGCGTACAGCTACCAGTTCGCGGCCGACGGCCAGCCCGACCCGACCTTCGCGACGGCGAGCGGCGACCTGCCGCCGGGTATCGGGCTGTCGGCCGACGGCGTGCTCTCCGGGGCCGCCACCGCAGCCGGCACCTACACGTTCACGGTTTCGGCGACCAACGGCGTCGGCACCGCGGCCGTCACCGACCCGATCAGCATCGTGGTCGCCCCCGCCGACACCGCGCCCTCGTTCACCGCCGCATCGCCGGGCCCGGGTTCGGTCGGCGCGCCGTACAGCTACAGCTTCGCGGCCAGCGGCAGTCCCGCGCCCACGTTCGCAGTCGCCTCGGGTGGGTTGCCCGCCGGCCTGACCTTGACCGCCGGGGGTCTGCTATCCGGCACTCCGACCAGCGCGGCCACGTCGACCTTCACGGTGGCGGCGACCAACAGCGCCGGCAACGCGACGACGGACACCATCTCGGTGACGATCAACCCCGCGGCCGGCACACCGACCATCACCGCGGCCACGCCACCGGCCAGCGCGACAGTCGGGAAGGCCTACAGCTACACGTTCACCGCGACGGGTAACCCGACTCCCACCTTCGCGGTCGCCTCGGGGAATCTGCCGACTGGACTCACCCTGTCCGGGGCGGGCAAGCTCGCGGGCACGCCGACCGTGGACGGCACGTTCACCTTCGCCGTCGCGGCCACCAACAGCAAGGGCACGGCCACCACCGGATCGTTGCAAATAGTCGTCACCAAGGCCGCGGTCAAGCCCAAATTCACGGCCAGCAAACCGCCGACGGCCGGGCAGACCGGTGACGACTACGACTACACCTTCGCAGCCTCCGGCACGCTCCCGACCGGCACGGCCCTGAATCCGGCCACCGGTGAGCTGAGCGGAACCCTCACCGCAGCCGGGACCTTCTCCTTCACCATCTCGGCCAGTAACTCGGCCGGCACGGTGAACACGTCGAAGATCAGCGTCAAGGTGACGGCCCCGCCGATTGCCCCGGTGATCACCAGCGGCGCACCACCGGCGACGGGCACGGTCGGCGCCTCGTACACGTTCACCTTCACCGCCAGCGGATCGCCGATCCCGACGTTCAAGGTCGCCACCGGCTCCGTGCCGGCCGGGTTGAAGTTGTCCTCGAGCGGGGTGCTGGCGGGCAAGCCAAGCAAGGTCGCGACCTACAGCTTCTCGGTGAAGGCGACCAACTCGGCGGGCACCGCGACGACAGCGGTCTTCACGATCACCACGTCCAAATAAGGCCGGCTCCGGCCGGGACGCCCGTGCGGCTTATGCCTCGGCGATAGCTTCGGCCGCCTTCTGGCGACGCCGCAGCTGGTGCCGGCCGGACCGCTTAGCCGCGCGCCCGCGGGTGCGGACCACCGTGCCCGACGCCTTGCCCGGGGAGGTGCGGTGGGCGC
>JAOPUY010000140.1 GCA_025963265.1 Frankiales bacterium
ATGGCCGAGTAGTGGACGAACACGTCCGGGCCGTCACCGTCCGGCGCGATGAAGCCGAAGCCCTTTTCAGCGTTGAACCACTTCACGGTTCCCTGTGCCATGTACTTCTCCTTGCTCAATACGGTTCGGGAACCGCCCCTCGCGGACCCCGGGTTGCGGCGTTTGCGCTTCCCGGTTTCGAGAAAACAAAACGCCCGCTGTGATGAGATCGCGGGCGTAACAAACGATCGTGGAAAACTGCAACTACAACCACATAAACGGTAGCACGCGCCCGCACGCGTACCAGAGCTGATCCAGGATCGTTACTCCGGGGTCGGCGCCACGCCCCAGCGGCTTTGGGAGTCCCGAACTGCCGCGCGAAGTCGGTGGCCGCGACACTTCGAGACTCCCAAAGCGTGGTGGCCGTGAGCCTGTCATGAGAACGGCTTGGCTGGCGAGAGCAGTCGCTGGCATTTAAGATGATATGAGACGGCGATCGGCGCTCGCGCGCTTCACTTCGGCCGTCACTCGCGGTCGCAGTCTGGGGCGATTTTGAATCCCGGCCGTGACCCCGGTATTGTTCTACCTTGTGCCCAGAGCCTCTGGGCACCCACCCGTGCTCGTTGTGGGTGTTCGCTGACCGAAATACCAGATTTCAGGGTCAGCTGGACGCTAACGGGCCGGGCCGTCCGGTGAATCCTGCGAGGAATTGCGCAGGGAATTCCGTGAGATTGGGCGCGACACGCCCGACCTCGTGGACCGGAGGGTGACAACAGAAGAGCAGACACGTTGCCGGGACCCAGAGTTCTCCCACAGGACCTCTCCCATGACGTACCGCAGACGAATGAGGAGATTGCAGGCCGCATGCCTACGATCCAGCAGCTGGTCCGCAAGGGCCGCCAGGACAAGACCACGAAGACGAAGACCCCGGCGCTCAAGGGCTCGCCCCAGCGACGTGGTGTCTGCACGCGTGTCTACACAACCACCCCGAAGAAGCCGAACTCGGCGCTTCGCAAGGTGGCCCGCGTGCGGCTTACCAGTGGCATCGAGGTCACGGCCTACATTCCCGGCGTCGGCCACAACTTGCAGGAGCACTCGATCGTGCTCGTGCGCGGCGGCCGGGTGAAGGACCTCCCCGGCGTCCGTTACAAGATCATCCGTGGCTCGCTCGACACCCAGGGCGTCCGCAACCGCAAGCAGTCTCGCAGTCGCTATGGCGCCAAGAAGGAGAAGAGCTAATGCCACGCAAGGGCCCGGCTCCGCGCCGACCTCTCGTCATTGACCCGGTGTACCAGTCGCCGCTGGTCACCCAGCTGGTCAACAAGATCCTGCTCGATGGCAAGCGCTCCACCGCTGAGGCCATCGTCTACGGCGCGCTCGAGGGCGCCCGTGAGAAGAACGGCACCGACCCGGTCGTCACTCTCAAGCGCGCGCTGGACAACATCCGGCCGGCGCTCGAGGTCAAGAGCCGCCGCGTCGGCGGCGCGACCTACCAGGTCCCGGTCGACGTCAAGCCGGGCCGCGCCACCACGCTGGCGCTCCGCTGGCTGGTCGGTTACTCCCGGTCGCGTCGCGAGAAGACGATGACCGAGCGCCTGATGAACGAGCTGCTCGACGCCAGCAACGGCCTCGGAGCCAGCGTCAAGCGCCGCGAGGACACGCACAAGATGGCCGAGTCCAACAAGGCTTTCGCGCACTACCGCTGGTAACACTCGGCGAACACTGGCGGCGCCGGGCAATCCCCGGCGGCCCAGACACCGCACCACCCGCAACGACGAAGAGAAGGAACGATGGGCAGCAAAGCCGAACTCGCCAAGACCCGCAACATCGGGATCATGGCGCACATCGACGCGGGCAAGACCACGACGACCGAGCGCATCCTCTTTTACACCGGCATCTCCTACAAAATCGGAGAGGTCCACGACGGCGGCGCCGTCATGGACTGGATGGAGCAAGAGCAGGAGCGTGGCATCACGATCACTTCCGCCGCCACCAAGTGCGAGTGGAAGGGCCACGCGATCAACATCATCGACACGCCTGGCCACGTCGACTTCACCGTCGAGGTAGAGCGCTCGCTGCGTGTCCTCGACGGCGCGGTCGCGGTCTATGACGGCGTCGCCGGTGTCGAGCCGCAGACTGAGACCGTCTGGCGTCAGGCTGACAAGTACAACGTCCCGCGGATGTGCTTCGTCAACAAGCTGGACCGCACCGGCGCGGACTTCTTCCGCTGCGTGCAGATGATGAAGGACCGCCTCAACGCCACGCCGCTCGTGCTGCAGATCCCGATCGGTAACGAGGGCGACTTCATCGGCGTCGTCGACCTGCTGGGCATGCGGGCGCTCGTGTGGCGCGGCGAGACCCAAAAGGGCGAGGACTACGAGATCGAGGAGATCCCGGCCGAACTGCTGGCCTCGGCGACCGAATGGCGCGAGACCATGCTCGAGACGCTGTCCGACGTGGACGACGAGATCGCCGAGGCCTACCTCGATGGCCAGGAGCTCTCCGTCGAGACGCTCAAGGCCGCGATCCGGCGCGCGACGCTGGCCGACAAGCTGAACCCGGTGCTGACCGGCTCGGCGTTCAAGAACAAGGGCGTCCAGCCGATGCTCGACGCGGTGGTGGACTTCCTGCCCTCGCCGCTGGACGTCGACCACGTGACCGGCACTCTGATGGACGGCGAGACCGAGGCGACTCGGCAGACCGACGAGTCCGAGCCGCTGGCCGCGCTGGCGTTCAAGATCGCCACCGACCAGCACCTGGGCAAGCTCACCTACGTCCGGATCTACTCCGGCGTGCTGGAGAACGGCCAGCAGGTCCTGAACTCCACCAAGGACCGCAAAGAGCGCATCGGCAAGATCTACCAGATGCACGCCAACAAGCGTGAGGAGATGCCCCGCGCGGGCGCCGGCGACATCATCGCGGTGGCCGGTCTCAAGCAGACCACCACCGGTGACACGCTCTCGGATTCGGCCAAGCCGATCATCCTCGAGTCGATGACGTTCCCGGCCCCGGTCATCGAGGTCGCGATCGAGCCGAAGACCAAGGCCGACCAGGAGAAGCTGGGCGTCGCGATCCAGCGCCTCGCCGAGGAGGACCCGACCTTCCGCGTCCACACGGACGAGGAGACCGGCCAGACCATCATCGCCGGCATGGGCGAGCTCCACCTCGACATCCTGGTCGACCGGATGCGCCGCGAGTTCAAGGTCGAGGCCAACGTCGGCAAGCCGCAGGTGGCCTACCGCGAGACGATCAAGCGGATCGTCGAGCGCGAGGACCTCACCTACAAGAAGCAGACCGGTGGTTCGGGTCAGTACGCGAAGGTGCAGATCTCGCTCGAGCCGCTCGAGCTGGTCACCGACGGCCCGACCTACGAGTTCGAGAACAAGGTAACCGGCGGGAAGA
>JAOPUY010000578.1 GCA_025963265.1 Frankiales bacterium
GGCGAGCAACGCGCCAGCGAGCAAGACCTACGACGGGTCAGCGGTTCAGACCCGTTACGGCACGGTGCAGGTCGCGGTCACCGTGGCCGGCGGCAAGATCAGTAACGTCTCCTTTCTGCAGTTGACCAGTGACGACGGACGGTCGGCCGACATCAACAGCCAAGCGGGGCCGCTGCTGCTCCAGGAGACGCTGAGCGCGCAGAGCAGCAACATCGACACCATCTCGGGAGCGACCTTCACCAGCGAGGGATATCTGCAGTCGCTGCAGAGCGCGCTCGACCAGGCCGGCCTCAAATGAGCTCCCAGTCGCCGTCGAGCATCGAGATCGCTCGGCCGTCGGACCGGCTGGACCCACTCCACAGCCGACCTCAACGCCGCGTCGAGCACTGCATGGGGACGGTCTTCTCCCTCGACGTCCGCGCGCCGGGCTGTGACCCCGATGCCGTCGAGGACGTGTTCCGCTGGCTGCATTGGGTCGACAAGGTGTTCTCGACCTATGACCGTGACAGCCAGATCAGCCGGCTCGCGCGCGGTGAGCTCAGCCAGGGCGAGTGCGCCTCGGAGGTCGGGGAGATCCTGACGCGCAGCGCCGAGCTCGAAGTCGAGACCTCGGGATACTTCTCGGCCCACGCCAGCGGCCGCCTCGACCCTTCCGGTCTCGTCAAAGGCTGGGCGATCCAACGGGCCAGCGAGCGGCTGGCGTCGGCCGGTTCCGCAAATCACTGCCTAAACGGCGGCGGCGACGTGCAATGCCTCGGGCTTGCTCGCCCTGGCTCGCCCTGGCGAGTGGGCGTGGCCGATCCACTGGATCCCGCTCGACTGGCTGCGGTCATCAGCGGTCGCGCCGCCAGTCCGGCGGACGGTCTCGCCGTCGCCACCTCGGGCACGGCCGAGCGGGGAGCGCACATCATCGATCCGACCGACGGCAGCCGGCCGACGGCGCTGGCCAGCGTGACCCTGGTCGGTCGCGACCTGAGCACCACCGACGCCTATGCCACCGCGGCCTTCGCCATGGGACCGGCGGCGCCGGCCTGGATCGAGGGCCTTGAGGGCTACCACGGATTCGTGGTGTTCGCCGACGGGAGCCAGTGGCGATCGTCGGCCTTCGCGGACGGCCGTACTACGCTTCGACGGTGATCGCGGAACTCAGGACGCCGGCCCTTGCCTGAGCTGCCCGAGGTCGAGTCGGCCCGCAGCGTCATCGCGCGGATGGCCCTGGACCGCGCAATCGTCGACGTGGACGACTCCGACACCTACGAGTGCCGCCCGCACGCGCCGGGGGAGATCCGGGCCGCGTTGCTCGGGCGCACGCTGACCCAGGTCCACCGCCGCGGCAAGAGCATGTGGTGCGACACCTCGGGCGTCGGCCCAGATCGGGTGCCCGGCCCGACGCTCGGCATTCACCTGGGCATGTCGGGCAAGATCGTGATCGCCGACGGCCACGGCCACGAGGTCGACGGCGGCGACTACTGGGAACGCGGCCGCGCCCCTGGCGATTACCGCTTCGGCCGGTTCTCCCTGACGTTCGCCGACGGCGGCTCGCTGCTGCTCATCGATCCCCGGCGACTGGGCCGGGTGCGGCTGGATCCGCCGGTCGAGGCGCTCGGGCCCGACGCGCAGGAGATCACCCCCGCGCAGTTCCGGGCCATGCTGGCCCGAGGCACGGCGCCGGTCAAGGCCCGGCTGCTCGATCAGGACGCCATCGCCGGCATTGGGAACCTGCTGGCCGATCAGGTGCTGTGGCTGGCCAAGGTGAAACCGTCCCGTCCGGTCAACTTCCTTTCGCCGACCGAGGCGAACCGGTTGGCTCGGGCGACCCGGCGTTCGATCGATGCGGCGGTGGCCGGCGGCGGCGTCCACACCCTGGGGATCGTGCCGTTTCGCAAGGCGGGGGCGCATTGCCCGCGGTGCGGCGCGGAGATGGCCCGCGGGGTCGTCGGCGGCCGCACTACTTGGTGGTGCTCCCGCGAGCAGGTCTGAGACCGACTGGAACCGCGGCCAGCGAACTGCGGGAGCTCAGGCGCACTGGCCGCTGCGGGTGCCGCGGACGGTGACGTTGGCTAGGACGGGCGCGGTGGCATTGCCCGAGCAAGCGAGATTGCCCTTGATGGTGAGGTGACCCAGGATCACCGCCCCCGTGTTGCCGACCACGGTGACATTGCCGCCGACCGTCACCTGGCTGGCGCAGCCGCTGGTCTGCGGCCCGACGCTCAGGGTGGCGCCGGCCTGCTCGCCGGCGATCTGCAGGTTGTGGGCGACCTGCACTCCGCACAGCGTCGTGCGGCCCAGCTGGGTCAGGAACATGCTCTGCATGACCCGGGTGCTCTCGACGTCCAGCGAGCCGAAGCCGAGCAAGTCGAACTGGCCGCCGATCACCGAGCCGGTGACCCCGGCCGCGCCGGGCGAGGCGGCGACCAGGTCGTTGCCGATCGAGGAGTTGGTGACGACCATGGTCACGCTCGGGTTGGGGTGGTCATTGCTGGCGGCGGTGAGCTGCACGTTGGTCTGCACCCAGGAGTCGAAGACGTCCAGGCCGGTCCAACCCTGGCCGGTCACCGAGGCGGCCGTCGCGTGGGTCAAGTCGAGCGCGGCCGAGTGGATGACGACGGCGTCGGCCAGCGTGGTGTGGGTGGCCGAGAGGACAGCGCCGGGCTCGAGGTCGCTCTGCCCG
>JAOPUY010000582.1 GCA_025963265.1 Frankiales bacterium
TTCGCCGACGGCTGGCCCGACGGGATGACGGTGAGCGCCCGCGGTGACTACTGGGTTGCGCTGACTGCCGCTGACCGCATCGACGTCGTCGACATGTGGGGCCGGTCCGTCGCGGAGATTGGTCTGCCGCCTGGATCGCTACCGACCAATGTCTGCATCGGCGGAAGCCGGTCCGACGAACTGTGGGTCACCGCGGCGCACAGCGAGAGCCTGCTGAGAATAGTGTTCGAAGGCGAGGGACCTCCGCTTGGCGAACGTTGATCACCCCGAAAGTAACTGGGCCAGCGCGACACCGAGATTGTGCAGGTTGGTCTCCAGGGAATAGGTCCGGTCCACGGTCCAGTTGACGATGCCGCCAGACAACGCGCCAACGATGATATCGGCCAACGTTTCCGGATCGTGTCGGATGCTGACCTCGCCGCGGGCGACGCCATCTTTGACAAGCTCGACGAAGGTGTCGTGCAGGTTGAATCCGCGCTGGATGCCGTAGCCGCTGGCGGACAGCATTTCCCCGATCAGCTCGCGATAAGCGTCGCCCGATTTGCTCAGCGCCGCAGCGATGTCGTCAAACACGCCGATGAGACGCGCTGGGATCGCCTGGTTACCGCGATCGAAGAAGACATCATGCAAGTTGACCAGCCGCCGCTCGGCCAGAGCGCGGATCATGTCGCCTCGGGTGGCGAAGTGGTTGAAGAAGGTTCGGTTTGCCACGTCTGCGCGCTCGCAGATCTCCTCGATCGTGGTGGCCGCAACACCTTGTGCGAGAAACAAATCGAAGGCCGCCGCGAGGATCTTCTCGCGCACCTCGAGTTTTCGTCGTTCGTGTCGGTTCACGATGTTGTGCACACCTTCTCGGACAGCGCCCACAGCGCCGCAGCGCGCTCGGCGTCGCACGCGTAGGGCGCAACCGTGTCGCTGACTGCGCAGTCCTCGAGGTAGAGCCCACCCCGGTCGGCGAGTTCGGGGCTTATCGCGGCCCAAACCTGGGTGGCCGCGCCGTTTTCGGGGGTGGTGAAGTCCAAATAGCCGGCGGTCGATTCGCCGCGTGCGGCGCTGCCGGCGACGGCGTATCGACGAAGCTGGGAGTAGTCGGATCGGGACATGTATCTCGCCAAGGAGGTGGCCACGGTGCCGGGATGTACGGCGTAAGCACGGATTCCGGAATCACGCAGGCGTCGGTCGGCTTCGACAGCGTGCAGGATGTTCGCTGTTTTCGATGCGCCGTAGGCGACGAACTTGTCGTAGTCGCGATGCTCCCAGTTAAGGTTGTCGAAGTCGACGTCGCCTAGGACGTGGCCCCCGGAGGAGAGGTTGATCAGCCGGGCGCCCGCCGCGGCGGCGAGCTGTGGAATCAGCAAACGGGACAGCTCGAAATGTCCGAAATAGTTTGTTCCGATTTGGAGTTCGAAGCCATCCCGAGTGCGTCCGAACGGAGTGAACATGACACCGGCATTGTTCATCAGAATATGAATTACCGGGCTGGACTCCCGAATCTCGGTGGCCGCGGCGCGCACGCTGACCAGCGAGGTGAGGTCGAGATGCACCGTAGAGGTCCGGGCGTCGGGCACCTCGGCCCGGATCCATCGGGCCGTCTCGGTCAGGGCATCGCTGTTGCGGGCGGCCAAAATCACCTGTGCGCCGGCGGCGGCCAGCGCCCGTGCTGACTCACGGCCCAGCCCTGACGAGGCTCCAGTAATCACACAGACCTTGCCGGACAGGTCATGACCCTCGGTTATTTGCAGAGCGCTGCGGGACTGGGTCACGCCGGCGTGAGCTTCCACAGCGGGACGACGACGCTGGCGTCGCATTCCTCGTCGACCACCCATTTGCACATCCGCCTGATCGGTTCGATGGCGTCCTGCGGCGCGGCGATCGCGACGCTGCAGGCATAGCCCAGGCTGGTCAGCCGCTGAGCACCGAAGAGCGGCAACGTGTCTCGCAGCTGACGCTTGAGAGATTCGGGGTAGATGCCGATGGTCTGGGTGTAGGCGTTTACCGCGGCGGTCACCTTGTCGATGGTGTCCACCGGCACGATATTGGCGACCCGCCCGGAGAGCATCGGCGAGTAGTCGACCGGCTCGTCGAACTGAGAAACGATGACCGCGCCCTCGCGCTGCTCGCCGCCGATCACACGATAGAAGTCCTCGGTCATCCGGGAGGCCTCGACGTGGTCGAGCAGTTCACGGTTGGGGTAGCGCGGCGACGTGCTGACATCGGCGGGCAGCGACATCAACTCTTGGTAGATCAAGGCGCCGAGTCGGTTCGCCTTCGCGAGACCGTCGGCGTCGGTTCCACTGAGCACGTAAAGGACTCGCGCGTTGGCGCACCCTTCCTGGTTGGCGACGCCGATGTCAGTCGCGGCGCGCCGGGCCACTTCGCGCATCGTATCGTCGTCCTCGAAAGCCTCGCGGCCGATGATGGTGGCGCTGCGTTTGGGGTCCAGCGCAATGAGCTCCAAACCGGGCTGGATGTAACGGGTTACGTGCTTGACCGATGCGAGCCCGCCCCACGCGACAATTTTTTCGATGTGGCGAGGGTGGT